>NZ_JBHNYR010000006.1:0-176740 GCF_054960615.1 Psychrobacter sp. PSi21 | reverse complement strand
GATGGTCATGCCTGGTGATAACGTTGAGATGGGCGTAGAGCTTATCCACCCAATCGCTATGGACAAAGGTCTTCGCTTTGCAATTCGTGAAGGCGGCCGTACTGTAGGCGCTGGTGTTGTTGCTAACGTATTGAACTAATCCATAAGTCTCAGTAATGAGCTTATGAGTTAGTAAATAAAAGAGCCGTCCTCATTGAGGACGGCTTTTTTTGTTCAGATCTATGCCTATTTACAGTGATTAAAGGTGCAATATGTTTAAGATAGATACTTTGTCGGCAGCGGCGATCGCGCACGCGGATATGGTTCGTGCGGCGGCCGAGATAGAGTCTGCTGTTCAGCCTAATGATGCGTGGTCTGTTGCTGTTATCGAAGACATGATGGCGCAGGACAGTGTATGGCTGTCGGTGGCGACGGGTAGTAATGATGAGGTGGTGGGCTACTGTCTGTATCAGGTTATTTTTGATCAAGCCGAAATATTGCGTATTGGGACGTCGCAGATTCATCAGCGTCAAGGCATTGCCTCGCTACTGTTTGCAGCGCTACATGATACGCTACAGGCGAAAAATGTGAGTAGTTTGCTGTTAGAGGTGCGCGCGGACAATCATGCCGCAATAGCACTGTATGAGCAGCAAGCGTTTCGAATCATCCATAAGCGCAAAGGTTATTACCAATCAGCACATCAGCCAGCAGTTGACGCGCTAATCATGCAGCATGAGTACACTGGGTAACAGTGCAAAAATCTGATTGATAGGGTAGGCTAAAAAAGAGGGCGGCCAGAAGATATAAAATAGCCTTGTCGTTTTGACTGTCAGGGTATGGTTTTTTTGCAGACTTCAATATCTGGTTGATAATCACTATCTGCCTGCATTTGCATAAGAATGTCGATGCGTTCACTCAGTAACTCGACCATCATGTTGATGTTGGACTGTTGCTTTTTGACCTGTGCCAGCTTTTGCTGAGTCAACATGAGCTGTAAATCAATATCTAACTGACCATCGTAATAATCATTTAAGCTATTTTTAATCTCAGTGAGCGTAAAGCCAATCGCTTGGGCGCTTTTGATCAATTCAATACGCTCGACACACTCAGGATGAAACTCAGTATATAAGCGTGAGCCTGCCTGACGCTTACGTGACTTAAGCAGCCCTAGCTGCTCATAATGCCGCACCGTATCTTTGGTCGTGTTGGCCTGTGCTGCCAACGCGCCAATTAATAAAAATGAATCATCAAGCGCCATAAAGGCCTCGTTGTTTGTCAGTTGTGCGAACCATCATCATAGGCGCTGCCAAGGCGCTACTGTATCAAGAAGTGATACTGCTAATGGTCTGTGAGAGGTAGGATGCCATTTGACAGAGTGACTGCTTATTAGCTGGGTCAGCTGGGTGAGAAACTCAGCACGCGGCATGGTTACCGCACCCAAACTCATCAAATGCGGATTGGGTAACTGGCAGTCAACCAGTGCCACTTCGCTTTGTACGCACAAACGCATTAGCCCCCAAAATGCAAGCTTTGATGCGTTAGTAGCCTGATGAAACATGGACTCGCCAAAGTAAATGTTGCCAATCTTTAGGCCATACAAGCCGCCAACCAGCGCGCCTTGCTCATCCCAAACTTCAATACTGTGCGCAAAGCCAGCTGCATGCAGCTGAGTATATGCCTCAATCATCTCGTTATGAATCCACGTATGATCGCCATCAGCTAAGCTGTCGCTACGCGGCAAGCTACAAGCATGAATCACCGCATCAAACGATTGATTGAGTGTCAGCTGCCAGCGTGAGTTTTTGGCTTGACGGCGCAGCGATTTGCTTGGCTGATAGTCGGCTGGTAGCATGATGCAGCGCGGATCAGGGCACCACCACGCGATGGGCTCATCGGCATTAAACCATGGAAACAAGCCGCGCGCGTATGCTGAGAGCAGGGTGTCGATAGCTAAGTCGCCACCGACAGCGACCAGCCCTGTGCCTTGAGGATCAATATCCGCAGGCGCAGGAAAGTCATAACGTCCAAGGCGGGCTAAGGCGTCAGGCGAGATCGTCGCACTGCTACCGATAAACGTATCGATAGCCGCTGGGTCGTTGTCAGCAGAAAAGTCGTCCACTCAGTCCTCTTGATCGGCAGTCAAGGTTGAAGCGTAGGTGTGGTCAGAGGCGACGGTCTCACCAAGGGCATCAAGATATTTTTCGGCATCGAGGGCAGCCATACAGCCAGTACCCGCAGAGGTGATGGCTTGACGGTAGACATGGTCAGCCACGTCTCCTGCCGCAAAGACGCCTTCAATGCTGGTTT
This sequence comes from Psychrobacter sp. PSi21, assembly GCF_054960615.1. Lineage (NCBI taxonomy): Bacteria > Pseudomonadati > Pseudomonadota > Gammaproteobacteria > Moraxellales > Moraxellaceae > Psychrobacter > Psychrobacter sp. PSi21. The sequence goes on along the minus strand of NZ_JBHNYR010000006.1, from coordinate 174,454 downwards.
GGGTGGCATTGCCACTTAAGCCACTGTTGACCACAATGTAGCCATCTTTCATATTCAACTGCTCGGCGAATAGGTCGGTATTGGGTTTGTGACCGATAGCAACAAACATGCCAAACACGTCAAGCGTTTTGGTGCTGCCATCGGTGGTGGATTCGATGACCACGCCATTAACGCCCATGTCATCGCCGACCACTTCTTTGACCTGATGGTTCCATTCGATTTTGACATTGCCGTTTTTGGCTTTCTCGAACAGCTTGTCTTGCAAGATTTTTTCTGAGCGCAGGCTGTCACGGCGATGCACCAAGGTCACCTCAGCGGCGATGTTAGACAAATACAGCGCTTCTTCGACCGCTGTGTTACCACCACCGATGACCGCTACTTTTTGGTCTTTATAAAAGAAGCCATCACAAGTGGCACAAGCAGAGACGCCAAGCCCTTTGAATTTTTCTTCAGACTCAAGGCCTAAGTACTGGGCAGAAGCGCCTGTTGAAATGATCAGCGCATCACAAGTGTAGCTGCCATTATCGCCCGTTAGGGTAAAAGGACGTTTGCTCAAGTCGACGTCATTGATATGGTCATAAACCAGCTCAGTACCAAAGCGTTCGGCATGCGCTTTCATACGATCCATGAGGGCAGGGCCAGTCAGGTCGTGTGCATCGCCAGGCCAGTTGTCCACTTCAGTGGTGGTGGTCAGCTGACCGCCGACTTGTAAGCCGGTAACCATGACTGGCTTGAGGTTGGCACGTGCAGCATAGACCGCCGCGGCGTAGCCTGCAGGCCCTGAGCCTAAAATAATCAGTTTTTCGTGACGAGGACTGAGGTTATCAGTTGCCATAGTGGTTCCTTATTATTAAAAATAATGTGTTATTAAAAGTAGCGTATGGGGTAAACAGGCGCTTGGGAAAATATACCCAATATTACCACCCATACAAACATCAAATGTTGACCGCTTATCGCGTTGGCGGTGTCATTAGTGCCATGCATCATCAGATGAAAGCATCCGTCATGGCGCACGGATTTATGAAGTGTGATACTAACATAAGGGCTGAGTGCTAAAAGCGCAAGTTTGCTAAAATAAACACCGATATCAAGACAATCAAAGTGCATACGATTGTTACGAGGGGCACAGGTGCGCAAAGTGTCAAGTCGCTGCACAACAGTCCCTTTATTCGGGCACATTTTTAACCTAAATGACTCTTGAACATCGCCGCGATGGGGTATTTAACACTTGATACTCAGTTATCGCACATCGTTATATTTTCTTACGCGCTTTATTGCAAACACAGTCGCCAGCTGACCTATGTATTTGTTATTATAGGAAGTTATTCTGGTGATAAAATAGACGACTTAATCGACAATAATCACCAGCTTTTGCGAAGCGCCGAGTGTGTATTTTACGTCATAAGTTGCCTGCTATATACCTTATAATGAACACTTCGCTGTATAACTTTATGTCAGCATGATTAGGGCTAGTCATGCGTGGACGACAATCTAGTATGGATAACAAGGCAGATTCTACGTGATATCAGCACCGCTTATTGAATATTTGAAAAAAGGGATTTTTACCGTCCTTGGGGTAATACTGGCAGTTTATCTGTTTGTCATTTTGCTGACCTATACGGGTAATGATCCCAGCTGGTCACACATCAGCAGTGATATGACTACCATCAACAATATGGGCGGAGCCATGGGTGCGTGGCTGTCTGATTTGCTGTATCGCTTTTTTGGCTTTGGCGCGTGGTGGCTTTTGGTTTACTTGGTTTATGAGTCGGTACTGATTTGGTGGGAGACCAAGCCGACTTTTTGGCTGCTGCGACTCATTGCTTATGTGTTTTTGATATTAAGCGCTAGTGCGCTGTTTGCGCAGCTGACTGCGTTATGGCAGCACATCGCTGACCCTGCGACCACGCCACTTGAAGGGGTTGCAGGCGGTATTATTGGCCTTGAGCTACAGGTTCGGTTGGCGCAGTTGTTGACCCAGTGGGGCAGTGTGCTGTTTTTAACGTTTTTTGTGATCATTACCGCCACCTTTGCCTTTAATATTCATTGGCTGGCGCTTTATGACCGCATCACTGATTTGTCATGGCTGGGTTCAGGGCTACAATCTAATGATGATATCGATGAAGGCGATACCCCAGCCGCGAAGGAGGTAAGCAGTAAAGCTGCCACCAAGAAGAAAAAAGGCAGCAAAGCACCATCAAATCAACCTGATAGCGACCAACAACAGTTGCCATTAGCGCTACAGCCTGCTGGTGAAACAGCCGCGACTGTGGACACCAGTGCTCGTTTTGGTAATGCCTTGACCGATTTTTTAAGTAAATCAGGCTTGAAAGCGAGCACCAAGTCAACCGTTGCCGCTGAGGAAGAGGCCACTGCAGCGGCCAGTTATTCCGCTGAAAGTATGGCAGCGTCAGAACCTGTTACCCCTCAAAAAACCACCAGCACGGTAGCCAAGCCTGCCCCAGTGCCTGTCCAAAAAGTAGAGCCAAGCTTTGCATGGAATGATGCGAGTACTGTTGATGATTTGCTGGCCAGCGAGCACCATCCTGATACGCATAGCCCAGCCCCAGTCATACCTGCTGCAAGCAAGGCGGCCAATACCGACTTTATCAATGAAGTGCTTCGTCATAATGATGCCAATGATACGCCTGTCTACGATACAGAAAGTCAAGACAAGGTAGCTCAAAACAAGGCAGCTCAGGACGTCGCAGGTAGTGCTGATATCAACGAGCTGGCTGACGCATGGCTGGCAGAAAATCACAGTGTGGCCGAAGCGCATGCCGCTGACAGTATCCTGCCTGTATCTACCGCATCAGATGAAGCGATAATTGACACCGACGACACCGAACGTCAGTCACCGGTTGCAAAGAAATCACGTGTCAACATAGAAGCGTACGACACTAAAGTGTCTGATGCTGCGCCTGTTGATGCAACCGAGGGAGCAGAGACACCAGTCGCCAGTACCCGCCCAGCACGGCGCATTACTTTGCCACCTGAGATACCTGAAGTAGCTGAGTCACCTACAGATGACATGCCCAGTATGACGCCGACCAATACGCCGCCGACCGATCCAAAGGCCGTACCAAGGGCAGCAGCCAATAGCCATCAGGTAGAGAGTATCAAACCTGAGCACGGCGACACGGCGACTGACACGCGTAAAAAACCAACCATGAGTTTTGCAGTGCCAGAAGGTGATGCCAGCAATCATATTGCCGATATGATGCCAGAAGATGATGCACCGATCATGCCTGATATCCATGATGATGCGGCCTTTAGCAGTCGCTCACGGTCCATGCAAACCGCCGCCTATCGTGCCAAGTTAACCCCCATTCCTGAGCTGTCTATTTTGGACACGCCTGATCCTGATCGTAAACCAAGCTATACCGTTGCTGAGCTTGAGCAGTTGTCTGACCTGCTTGAGATTAAATTACAAGAGTTCAATGTCAAAGCACAGGTGGTCAATGCCATCCCCGGCCCTGTGGTTACCCGCTTTGAGGTAGAGCTGGCAGCAGGCGTGAAGGCCAGCAAAGTCACGGGCATCTCGCGAGATTTGGCGCGCTCTTTATCCATGGCCTCATTGCGCGTGGTCGAGGTCATCCCCGGCAAGCCTTATATTGGTATCGAAGTTCCCAATAAAAAGCGCGAAATGGTGCGCTTGATTGAGCTGTTAAACACGGATACCTACAAAGATCCCAAAGCCCAAATCAGCATGGCGATGGGCAAAGATATCGGCGGCAAACCTATCATCACCGACCTTGCGCGTGCGCCGCACATGTTGGTTGCAGGGACGACAGGGTCAGGTAAATCCGTACTGGTGAACGCCATGCTGCTGTCAATGCTGCTCAAATATACGCCCAATGAGCTGCGTTTGATCCTGATTGATCCAAAACAATTGGAGCTGGCCAATTACAATGATATTCCGCATCTATTGACCCCAGTGGTGACTGACATGACCGAAGCCGCCAGCAGCTTGTCATGGTGTGTGGCAGAGATGGAGCGCCGTTATCAGTTGATGAGCTTGCTTAAAGTGCGTAAGCTCAATGAGTTTAATAAAAAAGTGCGCGCCGCTGAAAAAGCAGGCAAGCCAATGATAGATCCGCTGTGGCGACCCAATGACAGCGTCAGTATCGACCAAGCACCAAAGCTAAAAACCTTACCCATGATCGTCATTGTCGCCGACGAGTTTGCCGATATGATCATGCAGGTCGGTAAGCAGGCCGAGGAATTAATCACCCGTTTGGCGCAAAAATCGCGTGCAGCAGGTATTCATTTGATGCTCGCCACTCAGCGTCCGTCTGTTGATGTGATTACGGGTTTGATCAAAGCCAATATTCCAGTGCGTGCGGCGTTACGGGTTAACTCAAAAGTAGACTCGCGCACCATCTTGGATAGCGGCGGTGCTGAGGACATGCTGGGTAACGGCGATATGTTGTTCTTAGGGCCGGGTCAAATCGAGCCTGACCGCGTCCACGGCGCGTATGTCAGTGATGAAGAGGTGAACCGCGTCTGTGATGCGTGGCGTGAGCGCGGCGCGCCTGATTATATTGATAACATGGCGGGCAATTTTGAGCTGACCAGCCCTGGCGGTAGTACAGCCAATGCGTCTGGTGAAGATGACGATCTATATAATGATGCGGTCGCCTTTATCATGGAGACGCGCAAAGTATCGGCTTCTAGTATCCAGCGCAAGTTTAGCATTGGTTACAACCGTGCTGCGCGTATCGTCGATTCGATGGAAGAGGCGGGACTGGTCAGTTCAATGGGTAAAAGCGGCAAGCGTGAATTGCTGGTATAGCAGAATGTAATCTCAAAAAAAGCGAGCGCAAATGGTGTCTCGCTTTTTTTATGCCTGTCGTTTGTATATCGTCATGTTGTCATGCTGATTTTATACACTGCACAGCATGATGCCGCGTCACAAAAATAGTGCAAAACAAACGCAGTACCGCTTGATCATTTATGGAAAAATAATAACAGTGATAACCACAATAAACACGATTCGCTCAGGCGCTGATATGGCGTCTAGGGTCAAAAATACGTTACTGCCCTGATACCAACCCTCTGGGTTCGCCCAACCGCTGTGGATACGCAACTATGTTTAAAGAATATACCCAATACGATGCGCTTGGCTTGGCGGCGCTGGTCAACGCCAAAGCAGTCAGTGCCAAAGAATTGCTTGATGCTGCCATTGCTACTGCTAATCGCGTCAATCCAAAACTCAACGCCATCATCCACCGTTTTGATGAGCGTGCTTATGCAGCAGCGCAAGCAGAGCTGCCCCATGCTGCATTCACTGGCGTGCCGTATTTGCTCAAAGACTTGTCTTTTAGCTTTGCTGGCGAGCCACTGACCATGGGTAGCCGCAGTATTCATATCATCAGCGAGTTTGACAGTGAGATCGTCAAACGGATGAAAGCCACTGGCGTCAATACCTTTGGCAAAACCAATACCCCTGAGCTGGGCTTGATCATTACCACCGAGCCAAAAGCCTATGGCGCGGCGCACAATCCTTTTAAGCATGGTTACAGCACTGGTGGCTCATCAGGGGGCAGCGCGGCGGCAGTGACCAGTGGTATCGTACCGATGGCGGGCTCTGGCGATGGCGGCGGCTCCATTCGTTTTCCTGCGGCATGGTGCGGCGTGTTTGGCCTCAAACCCAGTCGCGGCCGCAATCCATTAGGGCCACTGATGGGCGAAGGGTGGGATGGAGCAGTGGCTGACCATGTGATCACGCGCAGCGTGCGTGATAGTGCGGCGATGCTCGATGCCACCAGCGGTGCTGAACTGGGCGCGCCTTATGTGATTGCGCCACCTAAAGGCACGTTTTTGGAAGCGGCGCTGCGTGCGCCGAGACCACTGACCATCGCGCTACACAAGCAGCCATTGGTTGCCAATACGGTAGTAGATAAAGAGGTACTGGCGGTCTTAGAGCAGACCGCCAAACGGTTGGAATCGATGGGGCATCGAGTGGTTCTGGCGGAGCCTGTGATTGATATTGAGCGTTTTTGGCGAGACTTTTTGACCATCGTGTGCGCGCATACCGCCTTTACCATCAAAAATATTGAGGAGTGTTATGGGGCGGCGCATGTCAAAAACCTTGAACCGCAAACTTATAATATGGCGATGCTGGGACGTTCATTGTCAGCGCCTGATTTGATCAAGGCCAAACAGGGCTGGCATGAGAGTCAGTATCAGACAGGTAAGCTGCTTTGCGATTACGATATGATTTTGTGCCCAACCGTGCCCACGCCTGCCGTCAAGCATGGCGTGCTGCCGCCAAATGTATTTGAAGAAAGTGCCATGTACGGTGTGGGCTTGTTAAACAAAGGCATCAATGTCGGTAAGCATATCTTTGGTTCAGGTATGATTGAAAAGCTCAGCCACCCTGTGTTTAGCAAAATGGCATTTACCATGCTGGGCAATGTCACGGGTTTGCCTGCGATGTCAGTGCCCATGGGCATTAGCAAAAAGGGTTTGCCTATCGGTATGCAACTGATCGGGCGTATGAATGATGAGGAGACACTGTTTAGCCTCGCAGGCGAGATCGAGCGCGCGGGATGGTTTACCCCGCCTGCTTTTTTGGTTGACGCGTAGGCTCAAACAGAAAATGTTATAAAAACAACGTTACCTTGATAAAACGGCGCGGATAAAACGGCGCGATCAATCAAAGCGGTAAATATCCATCCCTAAGCTGTGGTGTGCCATGCTTTCATGCACCACAGAGACGCGCTGACCTGTGCCAAGCGCAAAAAACAGCGGCAAGAGGTGCTCGTCGCTGGGATGAACGTCACGAAATTTGGGATACTGCTGCCAGTCTAACGCGGCAGGAACATCGGTTTTGAGGTGTTGTAGCAGCCAGTGTTTAAAGTCTCGGGCGACCGCATCGATACTTTCTGCTTGCCAACGTAATGCCCGTAGGTTGTGGGTGATGCTGCCTGAGCCAATGACTAAGATTTGCTCATGACGCAGCGCCGCCAGCTGCGCGCCCAACTGATAGCAGGCGTTGCTGTCATAATGACGTGGCAAGGACACTTGCACGATCGGAATGTCAGCTTGCGGGTACATGTGAGTGAGCGGTGCCCATACGCCGTGGTCGCTGGCGCGTAAGGGATTGATACTACAGGTAATATCGCGCGCAGTCAGCTGCTGTGCTAAGGATTCTGCAAGCGGGGTATGTCCTGCGGCAGGGTATTGCAACCGATACAGCTCAGGGTCAAAACCTGAAAAATCATGCCACGTTTTGGGCTTGGGGTTACTACTGATTTCCAGCTTGGCTGATAGCCAGTGCGCCGACATGATGACGATCGCGCGCGGTGTTGGCAGGTTGTGCCCAATACGCGACAGGGCGCTGGTGGTGGCCGACTGTTCGGTCGCCAGTGTGGGTGCGCCGTGCGAGATAAACAGTGCAGGCAAAGTCGCGGCATTTTTTAAGGCGGCAGGCGACTCGCTCCATGCCGCTGCCCCTGTTATCGGTGCAGCAGTACGGGTGCGCGCAGGCGGGCGCGTCGAGGGAGTATCGCTATGAGCGTGATTTGAGTAGGTCATCTGTCGTTTATTAGGGCGCGCGCGGGTTTTTCAATCCATTCGTGATGAATTGCCAAGCGACAAATTGTTAAGCATAAAATAAGCGTGCCAATACGTTGTCATGATATTTTTATGATGATGCGGTAGATAGTAATAGAGCAATGACGCTTAATTACCCCGATGATAAGGGTGGTTATTGTTAATACTCATCGCGCGATACAGTTGCTCCATCAGTACCACGCGCACCAACGGATGTGGCAGGGTCAAGGCGGACAGTGACCACTTGACATCGGCTTTGGCCAGCACTTCTTGTGATACGCCATCCGCACCGCCAATCACCAAGGCAATGTCATCGCCTTGCTGCATGGCGTCTGCCAGTTTGTCTGCGAGGGATTCGGTAGACATCATTTTGCCTTTGACATCCAGCACCCACAGCTGCTCACGCGCGGCAGTCGCATGTGCGGCCAATATGGTTTGGCCTTCTTGCTCACGGTACTGTGCCAGATTGGCATCTGAGGGATTTTTGGCACGTTTGGCTGCTGCCAGCTCCACCAGCTCGGTACTGAGCATGGGTTGGATGCGTTTATAATACTCTTTAAATCCACTCTCTACCCAGCTGGGCATCTTGTTACCAACGGTCAATAGCCGTGCTTTCATACCATATGTCCTCTATATTGCGCTTGTCTGTACCAGAGACCAAACGTACGCAGACGCTACAAATGGGCGTATTTTACTTGATTTTGCGATGGCTGTTTTGAGATTTTACGGTTTCAGTTGTCATTTGATAACGGTACCAGTGTGTCACACAGCTCATCGCTACGGCTGGTATTGTCCTGTTTTTTCATAATGGTCAGCTTGGCATCGGATTCAAAAATAATGGCTTCGACCTCATCCAAGTTGTGAACGCCATCAGCACGCATGGCACACTCCATTTCTTGACGGGTCAGGCGCTCAGCACGCATGGCATCGGGTAAAAATTGCCCTTGATAAAATACAATACGCGGATCAGATAAGATCACGGTACTAAACTGCGGTGAAATTGAGGCGTATTTGGTGACCAAAAACTGCAGCACATACAAGGTAACAATCGAAGCACCACCTTCGATAAAAGGAATGTTTTTGAGTAAGATGGTACTGGCACCCAGCGAGCCGATCATTACCGTGACCACCCAGTCAAAGTTGTTCAGCTGAGAGGTAGAGCGTTTGCCTGATATTTTGGTGATGCTGACGATGAGCACATAGACCATAAATGTCGTGAGTACAATGCGTCCAAGCTTATCGATGTTGTCAAAAAAGATGGTGTCCATAGTTATTCCTTGCGCTCGTCGCGATAAAAAGTAATCAACATCTGTCATCGTAACGGATTATCAGCGGCAGCGTCGCAACAGTTTGTAATATCTTGACCAAGACAAACACAGTGGTCATGACAAACAGGCTTGGGCCACAGGTTACTTGGGGGTGAGTAATCGGTTCATCGCCCAAATTGCCACGCGCGCACTGATGGCGCTGAGCAGTAACATCATGACCAGCGCCGCAACCAGCGGTAAGGGCTGCTGCATGGTCATTTCAAATAAGACCTCGCGACTGGCAGCATCAAACAGCCAGAGCCATAATCCCAAAAAGTATAGAAGCGTTAGTAGCCAAACGGCAATGGTGCCGCCAATACTGACACGGTTGATTTCAGTACTGCTCAGCGCTCGCTGATGATGTTTTACAAATTTGTGTACCGCGATATACGCGCCAACCACGACAGACAAGACAGTGACCAGTTGCGGGTTTAAGGGCAACTGAGCCTGTACCAGCATAAACAGCACACTGGCAAGCACGTAGCCGATCGCAAAAAAGCCCGCATAGCGTGTGAGGGACTTTTGCTTATGCAGTGTCGTAGCAGATGCTGGGCTGGCTTGGGGTTTGAAAGAATAACGAGACATAACAACCTTAGGTAAAAATACAGAAGATAAAAGAGCGGCGAGATAGAGGGTGCTGTTTGGGTGGTCTACTGGTAATCTTGCCGCAAGCCACATGTTATTGCTGCGCGGTCCAATCCAGCATCGCATCCAGCACTGGCCGTGCTGTATAGGGGTTCAACGCCTGATCGGTATTGATCATACCGACGACTGTATAGTCCTGACCTGATTGTCCTTTGACGTAGCCTGCCATCGAGGTCACGTTACTCAGTGTGCCTGTTTTTATCCACGCGCGGCCAATGGCTGCTGACTCAGGTAATCTCTGGCTATGGGTAGCAATGGTTCCACTCACGCCTGCCACCCCAAGCGAGTCTACATACGCCTCAAAGTCTGGCTGGCTATAGGCATAACCGAGTAGCTCGCTGAGGTTGGCGGCACTAATGGTGCAGTCGCGGCACAGCCCTGAGCCATTGGTTAGGTGCGGCGGCGGAGTGGTCAAATGTGTCTGCCACCATTGGTTGATGCGCTGTAGTGCCGCAGGGTAGTCGGTATGCAGCGGCTGATAGTGATATAAGCTGGTGGCGTTTTGCGCGGCATATTTAGCAGGCATAGTGACGGCCTCGCTGCTGTCATAAGCACCGATGGATAATGCCACTTGCTCCGTCATGACGTTATTGGAAAAATGATTGATATCATAAATCTGCTGGGTCAGGTTATGCGATGGATAGCTGGCAATGGGTAGCGCTGATATCGGTAGCGCATTCAGGCCTTGTTTGTTGGGTTTGGCAGTCACCTGATATGGCGTCTCTTGAGTGATAACCGTGCCGCTTAACGTGTTGCCCAGTTGTTGCCATTTATCGGCCAATACGCGTGCGGCAAAATCTTTGGCATCAGGATAGGCGACATAAAAGAGATGCTCGCCGCAACTGGCTGGCAGGTTGGCACCAAGGGTCAGCTTATTCGACTGCCACTGGGGTGCAATACTGTAACGCGCTGAGCTGCATCTGGCATCGCGCGTGCCAATCTTGCTGGGCAGCTCATAATCGGCCAAATTGGGCGCATAGGTCAGCGCCGCGGTTTGGTTTTGTACAGGCCAGCTATGAATGGCCATGCTGCTAAAATTAACCAAAAACCCATCGGGACTGGCGTTGTAAGGCCGCAGCGGTGCGTTGTCAAAGGCGGCAGGATCTTTGCTCACCGACTCAAAAATACTACTATCTACGATGATGTCACCATCAATATGGCGAATGCCCGCTTGCTGCACTTGGTACAGCAGTTGCTGTAAGCGATTGTGCGTCATCTTTGGGTCACCGCTGCCTTGAATGATCAAATCGCCATGCAGCTGATCGCCAATAATCATACCTGTATGATACGCGCGCGTGTGCCATACAAAATCTGCACCCAAGGTATCTAATGCAATAAAGGTCGGTACCAGCTTCATGGTACTGGCAGGCGTGCGCGCTATATCAGGATGATGGCTGAGTAAGGGCGCGGCTTTGTGCGTGCTAGTAGCGTGGGGATCAGCAGTGGGGTCTGCTGGCGGCTGAGTAGCAGCCGTTTGCGGTTGCGCGACAGATAACTCATCAGGCGCGCCCTCAAGACTTTGGTAAGTATAAGCGTCATCGGTAAGCCGATGCAGCTCGCGCTCTTGTTCGGCCACTTCTTGTTTGATGACAGGGGCGACGCTCGCCGTATCTGTATCAGTATTGCTTGGGACACTATCATCAGTGGTTACTGCCTCACTGCGATCCAATACAGGCACGGACGCTGGCAAACGGCTGATGTGCTGATCACCGACAGGCGTCACCAAAATACTGATATCTGCTGGGGTTAAGTTTGCGCGGGTAAGGGCGCTTTGTATGCTATCAGGTAGGGCAGCATGCGCGCTAGGGGCGACCATTGGCAGCATCATCACACTGCTGGCGAGCAATAATGAGGTCAATCGTGACAGACGGTGTGAGGCGTGGGCAGAAGCGAAAAGAGGCATACTGGGTCTAATATGAGAGAATAAAAACCGCCTATCATACCATGACTCCATACAGGTGCGCAGTGACCATGGTGTACTTATCAGGCTCAAGTGGCGGTGTTTAGCGCATGTGCAAAAATGCCATGGCCGTCGTCAAGGCGTCTTGATACGCATCGTGCGCGCCCAGATCAGGGATGCCATAGTGCGCTAAAATATGAGTCAGCTGCTGCGACTGACTGAGTACGCCCTCGGTGCGGTTACCCATGCGCCGACTATACAGCGCGCGGATGTCGATCGCCGTGTTGGGCAGTGGAGTACCCATATAGCGCTTAACCAAAGGGTTTAAAAATGCCGTATCAATTTGCGGGCAGAATCCAACGATTGGTCGATTGTTTATAAACGGTAGCAACAATGCCAGCATATCATCATAATGCATACCGTGTTCGACATCCGCCGTACGCAGGCCATGGATGACGATGGTGTCACGATCAGGCATCACAGGTGGCTTGCAAATCAAATGCAGACCGCTACGGGTATCAATATGATTGCCATTAATATGAATGGCCGCGACCGAGAGCAAGTGATGCTGCTTGGGATTGAGGCCTGTCATTTCACAATCAATGGCTACCCAGCGCTCAGCATCAGGCGGCACAAACATCGATGCCAGTGCTGGACGCGTCAGTTTGCGCTGTTGCCACTGCGCCCACAGCTGGCGCGTCATACTCATGGTTGCATCCTCATCGGTTACGCTATCTCAAGCTGATAATGCTGGCGCAGCTGCGCCTTAAAGCTTTTGACCACTGCCAGACACTCTTTGAGCACATCGCGCTCAAGCGCCGATAAGGTGGTGGGATCCACTTGCCGTGCATGCTTGTCTTCGGTAATAAGCGCGACTGCCAAACGCTGCGCCATAAAAAAGGCCAAGGCTTCATAGAGGGTTTCAGCGCGCTCTGCGGTTAATGCCTGTACTTGTACCAATGCTTTGAGTCGGCCTTTGGTGCTGGACACATGCAGGATATCGTGCTCTAGTGCTAGAGCGCGGATACCATGTACCAGCGGAAAAATCCCTGCCTTTTTTAAGTCAATATCAGGATGGCTGGATTTGCCCAGTAGCGGCGCGAACTTTTGCCACCATTGATTGATCTCGCCAAACTGTAGTGCGGCGCGCGCAAACTGGCGTACAAACATGGGGTCGGCTTGGCGATGCGCGTACTGCAAATGCTCGCGTAACTGTGTCAGCAGCGTCTCGTCACCGCACACGTATTCACCATCGAGTAGCGCGGACAAATAGATGCTGTGCATCGGATCGGTATTGCGAAACCACATACTGATTTGCGTCTTAAAGTCACTAATGGACAGCCGCCATAGGGGATTGCTCATCATGATATTGCCATCGCAAAGGGGATAGCCGAGCGTCGCCAAATGCTGGTTAAAGGTATGGGCGTACTGCGCCAGCTCAGGATGTGAAAAGCCATCTTGGATAATCAAGGCGTTATCTTGATCGGTGCGCATGATCTGCTCGCCGCGCCCCTCCGAGCCCATGACGATGACGCAGGTGTGCGCCAGTACCGTGTCGGGGACGATCAGTTGCCAAAGCTTGGTAAATACTTGCACGTTGAGCGTTTGTACCATACGGCTAACGATGCTGATTTTGACCCCGTTTTGCTGCTGAGTACGGATATAGCGACCGATCAGATCTACCGCCTTATGCAAGCTGCCGATATCGACCGCCTGCTCAATCTCGGTACTGATCAGCTGTGAGTGATGACCAATGTGCGCAAGCAAGTTGCTTTGACCCAAAATCCCCATCACTTGCCCTTGACGATCCAAAACAGGCAGCCGGTGGACGCGGTAGCGAGTCATGGCAAGGAGTGCATCACCAATGTCATGCTCAGCATCGATAGTGCGCAACGTAAAACAGGTATAGGCATGGCACGGGGTGGTATGTGGGTCTTGTGCCTCACTGATGGCGCGGCAAATGTCCGTATCAGTCAAAATGCCCAGTAAACTGTTGCCTCGATGTGATGGGCGCGTGTGGTTGGTGGCGGCAGTATTGTTAACGGGGTCGATAGGCGCTGCGATTGTGGCAGCTTGGCGTACCAATACATGTTTGATGCCTGCCTCGGTCATGATTTTGGCCGCTTGATACAGCGTGCTGTCGGCATCGATGGTTTGGACGGGCAGCAACTGAATATCTGTCACAGGTTGCAGCATGATTTGCTGTACTTCTTGCTGCGCGGCATCATTGGCGGCCGCAGTCGTGCGGCCTCTATGATGTCGATTGCGCCGCAGCGCTTTGAGACGCTCGGGCAGCTTATCAGACAGCAGCTCACGTACCAGATGGTTTTGTGCGCTGAGCCGATCGATCGCTGTACCTTCTACTTGCAACAGCAAGGTGTCTTCACGGGCGATATAGTGATAAGTGGGCGGGATGTCTGTTTTTTTATCTACCCCTTCAGGCTGGCGACGACTGTCAAACCAATCGTTGCCATTAGATGATTCTGCATGACTGCTACCAGTATAGGCGGCGACAAACTCAGTATCCAAAGCGGTGTCTGCGTCAGTATCTGTAGCCAATGTAGTGGTAGCTACTCGCTGCTCGATACGGCCTTTGATCACCACAAAAAAATCGCACAACTCAGCGGCAGGCAAGGATTCGCCTGTAGCGAGATAGCGCACTTGGGTATGTTTTCTAAGGCTCAGGCGTTCGGCTACGCTAAGAACATCAAACGGGGGCTGGGTAAAATCAAGCTGGGGCATGGCATCATCCTTGATGGCCTATTTTGCAGTAGAAACGTTACTATAGCACTATTGATGCAAAAAACCTCTAATAACCATTATATTAATGTGGTTATTAGAGGTTTGGATATTGTATAGGTATTAGGACTATTAGCAGCTGCTTATGCCGCTAATAGTTTGCGGATACGATTGATGGCCTCGCGGCTTTCCTCAACACTGGCGACCAGCGCAATACGCACATAGCCTGCGCCTGGATTGTACCCATCGACCTCACGTGACAAGTAACGGCCTGCAAGTGCGTGAATATTGGCCTGTTCATAGAGCGCTTTGACAAACTGCTCATCATCATGATCGAACTGAGCAGGTGCTTTTATCCAAAAATAAAACCCAGCATCAGGCATGCGCAGCTCAAGCAGCTCGCCCAGCTCCGCCATCCATAAGGCGAACTTTTCTTTATACAGAGCGCGGTTGACTGCCACATGTGCTTCATCTTGCCAAGCGGCAATCGAGGCCAACTGATGCGGTATCGGCATGGCGCAGCCTTGATAAGTGCGATACTGCAAATACGGCTTGAGTAAGGCGGCGTCACCTGCGATAAAGCCTGAGCGCAATCCTGGTAAGTTTGAGCGTTTGGATAGCGAGTGGAACACCACACAATTTTTAAAATGGTTGCGACCAAGGGCGGCGCAGGCTTGTAGTAGCCCGATAGGCGCTTCATCAAAATACAGCTCGCTGTAGCACTCATCGCTGGCAATCACAAAACCGTATCGATCAGAGAGACGAATCAGCTGCTCCCAGTCTTCCATGGTCATTACTGATCCTGTCGGGTTGTTTGGGCTACAAACGAAGAGCAGCTGAGTGTTTTCCCAGACCTTGGCAGGTACAGTGCTATAGTCTCCTTTAAACCCGTTGTCGGCGCTGCAGGGCACAAAATACGGTGTCGCCTCTGCCAAGATGGCCGCGCCTTCATAAATTTGGTAAAACGGATTGGGCATGACGACCACTGGCTGCGCCTGCTCATCACCATGATCGACGACCGCTTGTACGAAGCTAAAGATCGCCTCACGCGTGCCCATCACTGGCAATACTTCACGTTCAGCACTGACGTGCTGCAAAAAAAAGCGCCGCTCAAGCCAATGGGCAATGGCTTGACGCAGCTCAAAGGTGCCATTAGTGGTGGGATAACGACTTATTTTGTCCAAGTTTTCGTGTATTACGTCCAGTACAAAAGCAGGCGGCGTGTGTTTTGGTTCGCCAATACCCAGCTTAATTGTAGAGTATTCGGGGGCTGGCGTGCTGTTGGCAAGCAGTGCTGACATCTTTGCAAAGGGGTAGGGATGCAGTTGATCCAAGTTGTGATTCATAAGTGTGGTAACTATAATAAGTAGATGATAATAAAGTGATAACGAAAAAATACAAACCAGAAGTGTAGCATTTCTCTTATTTTTTGTCTTTTCTTCTCATACCTGACAGTACCCTCTTTCTCAGTTTCTAAGCCATGATGTGATTGGCACTTTCCGATACAAGTCTGCCTTTTCTCATGTGACACATGACCGTTATTAACCATACTAAGAGCTGTCTGCTACTGCTTGTGCGCTTGCCTTGAGGTGACGTCAAAGAAGTCGTTTGCTTTATCAATCATAGCGTTTAAACCATAATAATAACAGTAATAACTGCCATGTTGATACTAGCACGTTATTGCAGGGATATTAGAGATGCCTATTTTTTCTGATGATAATGACAAGCGCACTGCATTTTATGAGCAGCTGCAGCACCGTGAGGAATACTGGTGGCAAGCACGACAACAGTTGACCACGCTTGAAGAGCAGTCTTTGTTTTGGTTTGGTGATAATAGCTTTATCATGTGGCTGCTGTGGCAGTTGGTCAGCTATGTCATTGTCGCTATTGTTCTGATGCTGATTGATCGTTTTTTGGGTGTCCAGTTGTCACTGTGGCACTATTTGGTAATCTTTGGGGCACAAACCTTGATCTTTATCGGTTTGCTGTTTAATAAGGGCCGCTTTGCCAACCGCATTCAACAAAAAATCGATGATGCGATTGTGGCTAGTGAAGAGGCGCTGCAGGAGATGTATATTTTGGCAGCGGACAGTATTTTTCCAGATGTTCATGCCCATGCGCCTATCTCGTTACAAGACATTTATCACCGCTATCACGCACAGCTGCGCCTCTCCAGTTTGCAGTGTTTGTTGCAAAAAGAAGTTGATGCAGGGCGGCTACTACTTGGTCAAAACCAAGTTGAGGTACAAGCCCTACCACCCGAGTTGGCAGATGATGATCTGGTTCCATATGCCAACCATATGATTTATAAAAGCGCGGTGTTCTAGCCGCGCCCGTTACTTCTCTCATACTTTTAGGTATAGTTGCCCTCATTACGCGCTTGCAAACTGGCAGTCAGTGCCGTTTTTAGCGTTTCAAGTTTGGCCTCAGAGAGTGGCTGATCATGTTGGTCACTGATATAAAACATATCTTCTGCACGCTCGCCAAGCGTGGTGATGCGCGCCGCATGCACCTCGATACTTTGCTGCAAAAATATCTGTCCCACCCGTGCCAGTAGTCCCGGCTGATCAAGCGTTTGCAGATTTAGAATGTGCTGGTTTGAGGCATCATTAAACTCAAAGCTGATTTGGGTTGGTACATCAAAATGTCTGAGCTGACGCGGAATGCGTTTGTACGTCACTTTGGGTGATGCTGGGTTTTTGAAAGCATCAATCAAGCGCGCTTTGAGCTCTTCTTGAGAGTCTGTGTCCTCAAGCAGCGTGCCGCTGCGATCGAGCAAGACATAAGAGTCTAACGCAAAGTCGCGGGTCGCGGTGATGATACGCGCATCCAGTACATCCAAATTCATCTGGTCAAACACGGCCATGGTAACGGCAAACAGATTGGCCTGATCTTGGGTATAGACGAAAACCTGCACCGCATCCAGCGCCAGCTCGCGATGCTCACGCAGCACCACCAGCGGCGGGCTGTCGGCGTTTGAGGCACGGCCAATCGGTGGATGGTTCAAAATCGCTTCGGTATGCCATAAGATATCTTCAGTAATCTCGCGTAAAAAATACTCATCGCCCAAGTCGTCCCACAGCATCAGTACCTCTTCGCGGTTCATGTGCTGGTTGTCGACGTTATCAAGCATCTCAAGCGCTTGTTTGCGGGTGGCACTGATCATATCTTGGCGGTTGGTGGGCGCGTCGATATCGGCGCGCAAGATGCGCCGCGTTTGTGAATACAGCTGTTTCATCAAGGTGGCGCGCCAACTGTTCCATAGCTGCGGGTTGGTCGCGTTCATATCGGCCACTGTCAGTACATACAGATGATTTAGGTGGGTGACGTTGCCCACCAAGTCAGCAAAATAGGTCACCACCTCAGGGTCTGAGATGTCTTTCTTCTGCGCCGTCATCGACATCAGCAAGTGATAGCGTGTCAGCCAGCCGACCAAGTTGGCATCCGCGCGGCTCATACCATGGGTCAAACAAAACTCGATGGCCTCAGTTTCGCCAAGCTCGCTGTGATTGCCGCCGCGGCCTTTGGCAATATCATGGAACATCGCAGCCAATACCAAAATCTCTTTGCGCTCAATACGCTGAAAAATGGCGCTGACCAGCGGAAAATCTTGATAAAAACGATGATCGGTAAAACGGTGCAAAATCCGAATCAAAAACAGCGTATGCGCATCGACCGTATAACGGTGAAACAAATCATACTGCATCAGCCCAGTGACCTGTGCAAACGCAGGAATATAGTTACCGAGCACGCCATAGCGGTTCATCGCACGTAGGCGGTGGAACAAGTAGTTTTGTTCTTTGAGGTTGGCCAAAAACAGCGCTTGATGCTCAGGGTTGTCACGATAGGTCTGATCGATACCGCGAGCAGCAATCTTCAGCGCGCGTAAGGTGCGTGTGCGAATGTTTTTGATGCCATGCTGACCCATCAGCAAGAACATCTCTAAGATGGCATCAGGATGCTGCGCAAAGACGCGGTGATGCGCCATGGCAATTTGATCGCCAATTTGATTAAAATGCGCGTTTAGCGTGTGTTTTTTGGGCTTTTCGCCATCGGGCAGTTGCGGCTCAATGATGGTCTCATAGTAGTGATTGATGAGCATCTCAGAGAGGGTCGATATTTTCATTGCGCAGCGATAATAGTCACACATAAAGCGCTCGACCGCTGCATTTGGCTCGTCATCAGGTTGAGGCTCATAGCCCATACGCTGAGCAATCTCGCGTTGGTAGTCAAACAGTAGTTTATTTTCATTGCGCCCTGTCAGTTCATGCAAGTAATGGCGAATCTGCCACAAATACGCTTCGGCAAAGTTGAGCTCATCAAACTCTTTTTCGGTCAAAAAGTCTTGTTGTACCAAGTCATAGAGCTTACCCACGCGAAAATAGCGCTTGGTGACCCAGCCGATGATATGAATGTCACGTAGGCCACCAGGGGCAGTTTTGATGTTTGGCTCAAGATTGTACTCGGTCGCATTGTGTTGTAGATAGCGCGCCCGTGCTTCTTCGATTTTGACATCATAAAACGAGCGCTGTGACCATAACTGATTGACCACATCGCAAGGGGTGTCTGTCAGCGCTTCATTACCCGTCAAGAGCCGCGCCTCTAATAGTGCACTGGCGACCGTATGATCCTGCGCCGCCTCTAAGCAGTCATCAATACTGCGTACCGATAGCGCAGGCTCAAGACCCACATCCCACAGCATCGCCACCAGCTTATCAATCTTATCGCTGGCATCGGCATCAATCTCATCAGGAGACAGTAGCAAAATATCAACATCAGAATACAGCGACAGCTCACCGCGTCCATAGCCGCCAGTGGCAAACAAAGCAAGCTCAGTCTGATCAAGCTCAAACCAGTTAAACAGCGCCGTCAGCAAACCATCAATAGCGCAGGCACGTGCCGTGACCAGCTGGCGGATACTGACCCCGCGATCAAGCGCACGGCTGATGTCGTCGTTGATCTGCGCCAGCCACTCAGGGATGCCCAGCAGCAGTTGATCAGTGGACTCGCTATCAGAGGTCGCCGTACCGACCAACTCTCGAGACAGCGTTTTGGCAAACAGCGGTAGCGGCGTGATATAGATAGAGGCGACATCGCAAGTGAACATGAGGGGTATCCAATATAAAAGAAAAAAGTGGGAGGCGCAGCGCCAGCATACCAGCTTATGGCCCCGTTATAACATCATAAAATCAATCAGGTCACTGGCGCAAGTGCCAGCACCCAAAAGTCAACGGCCAGTAAAAAAACCGCAAAAAAAAGACCGCCTAGGCGATCTCTTTATCAGACTATTGTGTCAAAAAACTCAAGTCTTCTTCAGGGCGCGTGGTAAAGACTTCACAGCCATTGTCCGTGACCACCATCGTATGCTCCCACTGTGCCGAAAGCTTGCGGTCTTTAGTAATGGCGGTCCACTCATCAGGCAAGATTTTGGTCTGCCATGTGCCTTGGTTGATCATCGGCTCAATGGTAAAGGTCATGCCCGTTTTTAGCTCAAAGCCAGTGCCTTTTTTGCCATAATGCATCACCTGCGGCTCATGATGGAACTCATCGCTGATACCGTGACCGCAAAACTCGCGCACGATACTAAAGCGCTCAGGCTCGACCACTTCTTGAATGGCGGCACCGATATCACCAAGACGCGCACCATCTTTGACCACACGCATACCAGCATAGAGCGCATCTTGTGCCACTTTGCAGATGCGCTGCGCCATGATAGAGCCGTTGCCGACGATCCACATTTTTGAGGTATCGCCATAGTAGCCATCTTTGATCACGGTCACATCAATATTGATGATGTCGCCATCTTTGAGTAGCTTGCTGTCGGTTGGGATACCGTGGCAGACCACATGGTTGACTGAGGTACAAATAGACTTGGGAAAGCCATTGTAGTTGAGCGGAGCGGGGATGGCTTGTTGCTCATTGACGATATAGTCGTGGGCAATTTGGTTCAGCGCTTCGGTGCTGACGCCAACTTTGACGTATTCATCAAGCATCACCAACACGTCGCTGGCAAGTTTGCCTGCAATACGCATTTTTTCTATGGCTTCTGGAGACTGGACTAGGGATTTTTTTTTCATCATCATCGTACTTATCGTTATGGTGTTAATGTGCGCCAATTATAGCATAAATGTGCGCCACGCGGTTTGGCTGTGCTTATCAGTGACATTGAAACCGTTGATGTTACTATGCCATTTGGCGCACGACGAAAGACAGAGACAAAATAACGCTACAAACCACGCCCAATCAACCTACCTCACGCCGTTATAATAAATAACTTATAACCACATACAGTGGGCAAGCGGCGGCTGCGTTCATGTAAATGACTACCTTGTGCATTGAAGACATGCCCTAAATCGTAGCAGGCACCCACCGCGCCCTGATTTTGTTTCACTGCACCAGTGTATGACATCACAATATAGGAGCTTATATGAAAACCACCACCACATTACTGCTGGCAACCAGCTTGAGTGCAGGCATTTTGATGACAGGCTGCCAGACCACACATCGTATCAGTGCCCCTACGAATCACTCTGTCAGGGCTGCTGCTCTACAGGCATACAACTGGCAACTGGTGGACGCCAAATACCAAAGCGGCGAGCAGATTGCGCCGCTGTTCTTTGATGCTACCAAACCACTGATACTAAATTTTATGACCGATCGCGTTGTCCTAAGAAATGTCTGTAATAACATCAACGCCAGCTATCAAGTAAAAGATAGCAAGGTGCAGCTTGGCAATATCACCAGCACCGAAATGGCATGCCCAACGCCGCAAGCAAAATTTGACACTGCCGCCGCGGCCACGATAGATGGGATGTATAGCGTCAGTACCAATGCCAACAAAGTACCGATTTTGACCATTACAGGTACCGACCGCATTGCTCACTTTAAGGCAGTGGCCAAATAAAATGTCTTAAAATACACCGTAAATTGCTGCACTATAAAAACGCTTCACAATATGTTGTGAAGCGTTTTTTATGCCTCGGCGCATATCAGCTATTGGGGCGATGGTCTGTTTATCACAGATAGGGCAGCAAAGCGGTTGCTATCCTTTAATTTTATATCACTATATAAGTATGGTTAGACTACACTGTAGGCAGTTGATAAATAAGTATTTGCACGGTCAGTTGCTTTTTTACGCGTCGCCGTTTCTTTTTATGATCACGATAAGCTGAGTCCACATGACAAATCTCTCCCCTAGCGCAGTCGTAAGCCCTTCATTCGCCCACCACAGACAACCGCGCTATCTTCAAGCTCGCGTGCTGACCTTGCTGGCGGCGCTGAGTCTGTTGTCGGCCTGTAGCACTTTATCTGGTACAACTGGCAAAAGCAGCAGCACTGTCAGTATGAACCCGCTAACAGCGGCCATGCCAGCCGTCGATCGTGGTGGCCGTATCGCTTATGTAGAAGAACAGGGCATGGGCACTGATAAAATCTCTACCTTGTACACCATTCGTCCAGACGGCCGCGAGCGTCAAAAGATCGTCCAGCTAAACGGCTATATCTATTCGCCAGCATGGTCAGCGGATGGTCAATACTTGGCTTATAGCAAACAAGTGCTGCGTGAGTCGCCCAAGATATATATATACGACCGTCAGCATCAAAGCCATCGTTTGTTGGTTGATGTTCAAGGCAGCAGTCTGTCGGCGACGTTTGCACCAGATGGGCAGACCGTGCTTTATAGCTCGACAGTTGGCGGTAATGCCGATATTTATCAAGTGCGATTAAATGATGGCCATATCACGCCGCTGATTACCTTGCCCAGCACCGAAGTGCAGCCCAGTTATGCGTCTGATGGACAGAGCTTTGTTTATGTTAGTGATCAAGTGCGTACAGGGCGCCCGCGCATTTATCGCTATGACCTTGCCTCCAAACGCACGCAGCAAATCGCCACCAGCGGTTATGCAGCAAGTCCGCAGCTGAGTATGGATGGCACACGCATGGCCTATCTTAACGGTCGCCAAGCGGCGGTCATGACCTTGGCTGACGGTGCGGTGCTCAACTTGGCGCAGACAGGTCTTGATGAGCCTGCGCGCTTATCACCTAGCGGTAGCTATGCCATCTATCCACAGCAATATCCACCAAATAGCCCCCAAAAAGGCAGCTATCTCGTGGTACGATCGCTAACTGGTAATGGCAGTTATATGATTGGTGGCCAAGATGGTGGGGTGGTCAGATCGCCCATATGGGGACGCTAAAAACGAACCGGTTTGATTCATCAGTATCACTAAAGAAAAAAATTATTATCTATTTCTAATTCGGCGCTAAGCACGCCAAGCCTTGGTAACGGTAGCCTGATGATAAACCAGACAAATTTTAGAAAAATAAGGGATACCAAAACCTGTATTATGTAACCGATTGTATATATAATAATTTATGATAGAACATAAGTTCACCAGAGACAAACGATAGGCGCGATGCACAGCAGCGCCATCAGTGTGAGTGAATCAAAGGACTAAGAGGAGCGCATAGTTGATGCAAGAGGCTTTTGCAATATACATCACCCAGATCAGTTCGTACCCCACTGTCGTCTTTACGACGTTGGTCATGTTTGTCACCTTGTATTGGATCATATCGCTGCTGGGTATGGCAGATATGGATAGTGTGGATATGGGCGACGTTGGTGGCGATGGTGCCGACTTGGCATCGACAGGTGTTTTTACCGGTTTGATGCTTAAGTTTGGCTTGTACGGTGTGCCACTGATTATCATATTGACGCTCATCAGCTTCATTGGCTGGACATTGAGCTACTTCTATACCAGTTTCTTATATGACTGGCTGGATACGGGTTTTTTATATTACCTATTCGGTACAGGTGCGCTTATTTTGGTGCTGGTGGTGTCTATGTGGCTCACGGGTTTGATTATCTCGCCTATTCGCAAAAATATTGCCAATATCCCTAAGCGTAACGCGGCAAGCAACATTGGTAAAACGGCGATAGTGCGTACGTTAAGCGTGACCGATATGCATGGTGAAGCCGAACTTAATGATGGCGGCGCGGGACTGATACTCAAAGTTCGTATAGATGATGAGTGGCACAACGCACCATTACAATATGGCGATAAGGTGGTATTAATCGAATACATGCCTGAAGTTAATGCTTATCGCATACAGCCAATCGAGCAGGATCAATCATCTGTGTCGATCGATAAAGATCTTCTCAGTCACTAATTGAAATTTTAATAATTCCCTTTTTAGCTCAATCGTTTTTAACAGTACATTGAATACCAAACGGGCAGCCCGCAGCGCCTAAGACTATAGTCATGACCATCACAACCGTGGCAACGCTTATTTTGGTGTTCAATTTAAAGGAATAGATATGCAAACACTTATTTTCATTGTTGTGGGGTTGATAGCGTTAGTGATCGCTGTCATGGCAGCGCTGCTGATGCTCAAAGCCTTTTATATCAAGGTTGAGCAGGGTACAGCGCTGATTATTAACGGCGTGAACAAAATCGCCGTACGCTTTGATGGTGGTTTTGTCTGGCCGGTCATCAACAAAAAAGAGCTGATGAAAATCTCGCTGATCACCCTAGAGGTGGACAGACGCGGCAAAGAAGGCTTGATTTGTGCTGATAACATGCGTGCTGACATCACCGTTGCATTCTACCTACGGGTGAATGAAACCGAAGAAGACGTACTCAAAGTCGCCAAGTCGGTTGGTGTCGATCGCGCCTCAGACAAGGTGGCGGTCAATGAGCTGTTTAATGCCAAGTTCTCAGAAGCGCTCAAAACCGTTGGTAAGCAGATTGACTTTGTCAAACTGTTTGAAAACCGCAGTCAGTTCCGTGACAGCATCGTCCAAGAAATTGGCAATGACTTAAACGGTTATGTGCTAGAAGATGTGGCGATTGACTACTTGGAGCAAACGCCCAAGTCATCGCTCGATTCTAGCAACATCTTGGATTCTGAGGGTATCAAAAAGATCACTCAGCTGACTGCGACCCAAAACGTCATCACCAATGAGCTTGAGCGTGACGAAGAGTTGGCCGTTAAGAAAAAGAACGTCGAGACCGTCGAGGCCATGCTGGAGCTAGAGCGTCAAGAAGCCGATGCCAATGCCAAGCAGAAACGCGAAATCTCAACCGTTATCGCTCGCGAAACGGCAGAAACGCGCAAAATTGAAGAAGAAGAGCGCAAAAAGTCTGAAACAGCGATCATTATTGTGGAGCAGGACTTAGCCATTCAGCGTGAAAACCAGCAGCGCGAAATCGAAGTGGCAGAGCAAAACCGCTTGCGTGCGGTCATCATCGAGCAAGAAAAAGTCACCCGCGCCCGCGACTTAGAGGTCGTCTCGCGTGAGCGTGAAGTAGACTTGCAGCGTATCGAAGCTGAGCGCTCGATTGAGCTTGAGAAAAAAGAAATCGCCAATGTCATTCGCGAGCGTATCGCCGTTGACAAAACCGTGGCGCAAGAAGAAGAGCGTATCAAAGAGGTACGCGAGGTTAGCGAAGCGGATCGTTCTAAGCAAACCCGCGTCCTCGCTGCCGAAGCCGATGCTGAAGAGCTCAAAGTACGTCAAGTCAAAAAAGCTGAGGCCGAAGAGCTATCAGCCAAGCACAAAGCGGTCGAAATCACCACGCTTGCCAATGCCAATCTAGAAGCCAGCGCTAAAGATGCCGAAGCCAAAATCAAAATGGCAGAGGGTATCAAAGCAGAAGAATCAGCGCACGGCTTTGCTGAAGCGGCAATTCAAGAAGCCAAAGCCGCCTCATCTGAAAAAGAAGGCATCTCTAAAGCCAACGTCGTCAAAGCCACCGGTCAAGCGCGCGCGCAGTCTGATCGTGATATTGGTATGGCTGATGCTGAGGTTATCGTCGCTCGTGGTGAGTCCAAAGCCAAAGCGGAACGCGAAATCGGCATGGCTGATGCTGCCATCATCGCAGCACGCGGCGAATCTAAAGCAAAAGCCGATCGTGACATTGGTCTGGCAGATGCAGAAATCATCGCAGCACGCGGTCATTCAAATGCACAAGCTGAGCGTGAAGTGGGCTTGGCTAAAGCCGAAGTTACCCGCGAGCACTTCAAAGCCGAAGCCGATGGCTTGGTCGAGAAGTTCAATGCCATGGGTAGCATGAGCAAAGAGGCACGTGAGCATGAAGAGTTCCGTATGAGCCTCGAAACAGCCTTGCAAGAAGCCTTGGCATCAATTGATGCAGGTAAAGAAATCGCCAAAGAAAACGCCGAAGTCTTGTCTGTGGCGCTACAAAAAGCCAAAATCGATATTGTTGGCGGTGAAGCGCACTTCTTTGATAACTTTGCCAAATCTTTGTCAATCGGCAAAGCCATTGATGGTCTTGCAGGCAAGTCTGATACGCTAAGCGGTATCATGAACACCGTCATGGCCAGTCAAGCGATGAGAGCCAACAAACCAGCTGACAGCAATACCAACCATGATGGTAATGCGTAAGCCAAGCAGTAACCCAGATGACTGTCCTCATCATTGATCAGTCATCTAGCATCATTGATCAACTGCAATCATCAGACCGTGCGCCAGCTGTCCTCAGCTGGCTCATCTAAATGTACGTTATGCTGTATGCATCATCGCCGCCTAACGTGTCTTTAGATGAGCCAATATTCGCCGTTAACCTATATGGGTTATCAGCGCTTTGGCGGTGACTGATATTTCTGATTGCCTAAAAACATAAGTGGACAACGACCAATGGCAGATACACAAAACCAAAACTCGACAGACAGCCAAGACCTTGCAGGACAAGCCGATCAAGCAGTCGCAGCAGGCAATGCTTATGAGCTGATCAAAAAACGTCTCACTGAGCAAGGCGGACGGCTTGAGCAGCAGACAGCGACGCTCAACCAGGCGCGTTTGACGGAGTTTGGTAGTACCCAAATGCAGGTGATTGCTCGTACGCGCATTCGCACCGAGCACAACTGCGTGGCGCAAGATATGGTGCAAGTGGGTCACTATATGCTGTTTGGCTACAATGTCTTTATGGGCTTAAAGCGCGCTAGCAGTATCAAAGACGTGTTGTCGCTGTATCGCTTGAGCGAACCTGCAGACGGTGAAGAAGAGTATGGACTCGAAGAAGTTGACTTACACGGCACCTTTTTGGATCAGCCTGCCTTTGTCCAAGATTTTAATGAGCTATACCGCTATTACAAGCAAACGCGCCTGATCCAGCTGAGGGTCAAAGACAGCAAGCTGCTCATGGCCTTTCAAATCGGTGAGCGCATCACTGATATTCGTGTGTTTCGCTTTGCTCTAGACTTTAGCGAGGGCACGCCAGAGGCGGCGCAGGTCGCGTATGTGGACAATCGCGGCGAGCGTGATATTGAGCTGCCGCCAGCCTATGATTTTGATTGGATACAGACCACCCGCGATCAGATGATCAACGGCAAATATCCACATATGAATATCTTAGATACGATATTCGTCGAAACCGTAGGTGGCAGTTTGACCATCAAGATTGAGGACAATACTCAATCAGGACTGGGTATCTATAGCGAACCCGTCAATGACCGCACCCAGTCCCTGACCGATGCGCAAATTGACTATGCCAAAGTGGGTAGCCTCATTCTGCTCAAGATTTTGCCGTATCGTGAGGAGCAGTACCGCTATTTTGTCTACAACACCTTAACCGAGGCGGTACTGAGGCTTGATGCCATCGGGCAATCTTGCGTGCAGCTGCCTGAGGATCACGGTATTATCTTCCCTGGTGGCTATTATTTGCAGACAGGGGAGCACAAGCTGTTTGGCGACCAGCAGCAAGAGGATATGGACTTACGTTTCAAACGTAAAATTGTCTCGCCAAATGGCGAAGACGTTTTGTTTTTATTCTATGACGTGGCGCTTGGTGTCACTGGTTTGTTTCCATATAACATCATTAAAAAACAGCTGGCCAACCCCATTTATTGTAATGGTATGGCGCTTGCCGATAGTGGTCGTTTGGTGCTGTTTAGTGCCCAAAGCGAGCCTTCACGCATTCATCCAATGCAGATATGGCACACGCCTTATGCGTCGCATGAGTATGTCAGCGAGTTGCCTGAAAGCACCAGCTTTTATGGCAAAATCGGCAACAAAGAGCTGGTGCGCGGTATTTCTGACCTCTACAGTATCACTCGCCTGATCAACAACCAAAGCGTGTCACAAAAGCTCTATGAAGAGCTGGCCAATACCAGCAGTCGTCTGTTTGACAGCTATTACTGGTTGTCTGAGCCTGAGTTGAACGACGTGGCGAGCAGTATTAAAGACGTGACCGCCACTGCTGAGCTGGTCATTGATGAGTTTGCCAAAGTCCAAAGCATCCAAAAACAAACCCAAACCGCACTTGCTGATGCCGAAACCAAGCAAAAAGCCATTCTGCGACAAATCAAAATCACCACCTTTGACTCTGCCAGCGACTATGTCGATCAACTGGCGGCGCTAAGACGACAAAAAGGGCATCTGGTCAGCTTAGAGGATCTGCGCTACCTCGACACGAACGCGCTATCTACGATGCACAAAGAGCTGGACACCGCCGAGCAAGAGCTTGCCGAGCAAACCGTACAGTATCTGAGCGGCGAGGGCGCACTGGCAGGATATGAAGACATCTTAGCGGACGTCAGCGAGCGCATAGAGACGGCTGACACCAGTGCCGAGCTGCAACCTGTGCTCGATAACATTGATAATACCGCAGAAGGTCTGGATCTACTCACCGAGATGCTGGGCACGCTCGATGTCGCCGATGCCACGGTACGCACCCAAATCATCGATGATATCTCAGGCATCTATGCCCGCTTAAACCAAAGTAAAGCCAAGCTCGGTCACAAGCGCAAAAGCTTCGGCTCTGCCGAGGCCGTCGCGCAGTTTGGCGCGCAGTTTCGCCTATTTGGGCAGTCGATTGCCAATGCGTTGTCGATTGCCACCACGCCCGAAAAATCTGATGAGCAAATGGCCAAGCTCCTCGTACAGCTGGAGGAGCTTGAGAGCCAATTTGCCGATCCTGAAACCAACAGCGGCGATCAGTTTTTATCTGACATCATCAGTAAACGTGAAGAGATTTACGACACTTTTGAAAACCACAAGCAGCAGCTGCTAGATGCGCGCAACCGTAAAGCGCAAAACTTAGGCGACGCGGCAACCCGAATGCTAGAGAGCATCAAAAAGCGCACGCAAAGTACAGGGGTGACTGGTTTTAGTGATGATGAAGCGCTCAATACTTACTTTGCCTCAGATGGTCTGGTACAAAAAGTACGCCGCATCGCCAAAGACTTGCAAGAGATGGGCTTTAGCGTCAAAGCTGACGATATCGACGCGCGCCTCAAAGCCATCCAAATTGAAAGCTATAAGAGCCTAAAAGACAAATCAGACCTCTTTGAATCGGGCGGTCAGGTCATCAAACTTGGCAAACATCGCTTTTCGGTTAACACCCAGCCGCTAGATTTGACCTTGCTGAGCCGTCAGCAATCTGATGGCAAGCGCGTGCTGAATCTGCATTTAACAGGCACCGACTACTATGAAACGCTGGACGATCCTGAGTTAAACGCGCTACGTCCTTATTGGGACATGAACATGGCGTCTGAGTCTGATACCGTCTACCGCGCCGAGTATCTGGCCTATAGCATCATCGAAAGCGCCAAAAATAACCAAGACGGCCTCACTGAGGCGCGCTTATATCAAGCCTATGATGACAGTATCGTCATGCATGGCACCAATGCCGAGCAAAGCACGCTGGCCAGTAACAGTCCGCTGGCAAGTCTGGTCAAGGCCTACGCTGCGCCGCGCTATCAGCTGGGCTTTGAAAAAGGCATCCACGACCATGATGCCACGCTGTTGCTACTGCACATCTTGCCGACACTGCGCGGTGCAGGTTTATTGATCTATACGCCGCCAGTACGGGCACTGGCGCAGCTGTTTTATTGGCAGCTGACTCTGGTACAGACGCTTGGTCTGCCAGCACTGTTGCCGTTTGGTTATGACAGCTGGCTTGATGCCCAAACGCTAACGGCTATCGGTAACTGGCGTGATCGCGCCATCACCGCTGAGCAGCTGCGCCGCAGTTTGGGCAGTGATACCGCCAAAACCTTGCTCGTTGATGATATGCGCCGCGTCATGCGCGATTTTGTGAGCGCCTATGCGGACACGTCAAATAACGCTGCTCAGCCTAGTGACCATAACGCGACCGCGCCTAGCGATATTTTTGAGACCAGCCACGTTGACCTTGCCAGTGAATACTTGGTTACGGTCATGGGTCAAATCGCGGTACAAACGCCTGCCAGCAGCAATGCAATAGGCAGCAGTCTGAGCAGCTATCGCGGTAATGACGATGATCAACAGCATGCCACCTGGCAAACCAGTCAGCAAGCGCAAAAGCTGTGCGACATGCTGGTCAATACCTTAAATAATGGTCAAAATAATGCCAGCCTTGAGCAATTACAAAGCGCGATTGGCAAGCTGAGCTTTGAGCCAAAAGCTGCCTATGCCTTGCTTTCTACATGGTTCTTTGCCTTGCTCGATCAAAAGTATGGCAGTCACCATGATGCCAATCATCATACTGATGATGCCGCGACCGAAGAGTCGATGAATGAAGCAGCCCGCGCCGCACTTGCAGAAAAACAAGCCGAGCGTGCCCAAAAGCTGGCTGTCGGGCAGCATTATGTGCCTGAAGCGATTGCTATTTTGCTCACGCAACTGAACGATACCCAGCGCGCAGCACTACATACGCGCTTACAGGCGCAGCAAGCATCACCAGCAGATCCCGAAACAGGTACGGCATCGGCTACCAGCAGCTTTAGTCGCTCAATAAGCGCGCAGCCAACAGCAGCCATTCACAGCTTTAATCGTGATACCGCCAGTGTGTCGCTACAAATCCAAGTACCTCATTTGCTTGGTGAGCATGAGCGTATTCATCAGCAGACGTTAAGCTTTGCCGTCGATGACTTTTTAAGCCGCCTGCATTATCATCAAAGCCGCATCATCCCTGCCTACAAGCGCTATCTGACCATGCGCTCTGAGATGCTACATGACGCGCGCGAGACGCTCAGGCTCGACGAGTTTATGCCGCGTCCGCTGTCGTCTTTTGTGCGTAACCGCCTGATTAACGAGAGCTATCTGCCGCTGATTGGTGACAACCTCGCCAAACAGATGGGTACGGTCGGTGATGACAAGCGTACCGATTTGATGGGCATCTTAATGATGATCTCCCCACCAGGTTATGGTAAGACCACCTTAATGGAGTATGTCGCCAATCGCTTGGGTTTGATTTTTATGAAGATCAACTGCCCATCGCTTGGTCATGATGTCACCTCTTTAGACCCAGAAAAAGCGCCTAATGCCACGGCAAGAGAAGAGCTCAATAAGATCAACCTCGCTTTTGAGATGGGCAGCAACGTCATGCTGTATCTCGATGATATTCAGCATACCCATGCCGAATTTTTACAAAAATTCATCTCGCTCGGCGATGGTACGCGCCGTATCGATGGCGTCTGGCAGGGTAAAACCAAGACTTATGACATGCGTGGCAAAAAGTTTTGTGTGGTCATGGCGGGTAACCCGTATACCGAAAGCGGCGAAGCCTTTAAAGTGCCAGACATGCTCGCCAACCGAGCTGACATCTACAACCTCGGCGACATCATGAGCGGCATGGAAGATATCTTTGCCTTAAGTTATATCGAAAACGCCTTAACCTCTAACGCCATCTTAGCGCCGCTGGCCAACCGTGACCTGACCGACGTGCACCGCTTTATCAAAATGGCGAAAGCCATTGATGCTGACACTGCCAACAGTGCCGCGCTACTACAAGCGCAAAGCAGTGAGCTGAGCCATCCTTATAGCACCTCAGAGATCAATGAAATCCTTGCCGTCTTGCGTCATATGTTTAGCGTGCAGCAAGTGGTACTGGACGTCAATCAGGCCTATATCGCCTCAGCCTCGCAAGATGACAAATACCGCGTCGAGCCAGTATTTAAACTCCAAGGCAGCTATCGCAACATGAATAAAATGACCGAGAAGCTATCGGCCGTCATGAATGATACAGAGCTGGATCAACTGATCGACGATCACTATCTGGGCGAGTCGCAGCTGCTCACCACGGGCGCGGAGAGCAACCTACTCAAGCTGGGTGAGATGCGTGATACGCTAGACGCTGATGAAGCCGAGCGCTGGGCGCAAATCAAAGCCGATTTCTTGCGTAACAAGGCCATGGGCGGTGACGATGGCGACACTGGCGCGCGTATCGTCGCTCAGCTGGCGGATATGGCGATTGGCTTTAAAACCATCGGTCAGCAGGTCGAAAGCTATCTTAGCCAGCCGCCAAGCCAAGCACCGCAAACCGAGGATACGGCTCAAGCCGCATTTATCGCCCAACTCGACGCCCAAAAAGAGTCGCAACTGGCGGCGCAGCAACTGCTGGCGGATAGCCTAATCAATAACGCCAAAGTGGTCAGTCAAAGTATCGATAATGGCTTCGTGCAGAGCATGAATAAACTGAGCGAGCTGTATCAGCATGAGCAGCAGCAGGGTAGCCAGCAAGTGGAGCAAAACCGCAATATACAAAAGCAGTTGATGCTCAAACTGGTCAGCGCCATCGAGCAGTTGGCGACGCAGCAAACGCGTGACGCCTCGGTAGACGTCAATCCATCTGCCAATGAGACAGCCGCTATGGATACCAACCAGCAAACCGCCATCATCGCCAGCGCTTTGGAGCAAGCGCTCGCGCCGCTGACCACACGTATGGATGAAAAGCTGATACTCGATAGCAATACTGAACAAACGGGCAAGCTAATCGTCAGCTGTCTCAATCGCCTTAATAAAATATTTGAAGAAGATTAAGGTGTGTATGAGCGACCGTGGAGCGTAGATTATCGTGAATATTATCAAGCGAACGTTTCATTCAGACCCACACATTCGCTACGCGCGTGAGATAAAAAAAGGCACCATCCACGTCAAAAAAAGAGCAGAGATGGATAAATGGCGTTATTACTGCTGGTGTCTGTGTGTGAGCCTAAGGGGTATAAAGAACTTTTGGCTAATTCTTGTGATGGTGAGTATTCTTGCTCTGAAAGCGTGGATATATTGGCTAACCTCTCAGGAAGGCTGGATTTATTTCGAGGGTATGTCAAGAGAAAGGCGGATTCATTTACTGCTTATACTACCGTTCACCTTGTCTTTGTGGGCTACGCTGATAGCGTGCATTTTTATGGGGAAAAACGAATTAAAAAGGTTAAAGGCATGGCATATTCAAGTGGCATTTTCCAATCGCAAGTATATTGTTGCCAAACGTCGTGACCCAAAGCTGGTTAAATATCGAAGATTGACGGTTCAGTTTTTTATAGTGGTATCTGTGCTTGCCTGTATATATACGCTGGTGTCTTTTGATTGGATGCTGATATTTTCAGATACCTAGCACACCGCAATGGATATGGATTCACGCTACTGAACACGCCAACAATCGATAGAAAAAAGGTATCACCGTGGCACATAAAAAAGTAAACTTACCGCAAAAAACCTACCCCGTCTGCCAGCGCCCATTTACGTGGCGTAAGAAGTGGGAAAAGGATTGGGAGCAGGTGGTGTACTGTTCTGAGCGGTGTCGGCGGACGAAAAACCGCGATTAGTTTTGCAAGGTATAAGTATTTGATTTAAGCGTATCTAATAATAAGGATACGCAACTGCATCTTAGCTTTGTAAAGCTTGTTATTAGCTCATAAAGGAATTTTGATGAAACGACTATCTGTAATCGTATGTAGCGCTATACTTACTCTTTCTGGCTGCACTGCATACAAAGGACTTAGCGAAAAAAATAGACAAAAAGTCATAAGTAAAAGTCTGGTGTCTGTGGAAGAGCGTGATGCTATTTTGGCAAAAGTCGAAACCCTACCTAAAGTAGAGAGTAATCAACCAAAATGGTTGCTGGTTAAAGAGTACGATAATATTTTACTTTCAGGTCACGAAATGACCCAAAGTTATTTGGATGTCAATAGTGTGTTGCAATTTAAAAATGTCGCATTCGGTAAGGTTAAAACAATCAGTCCTACCAAAAATTACTCAGTAACTACTTATCGCGTATTTTGCCAAGACGGATATATTAGAAAGTATGAAGTCACTCACTATAATGAAAATGGTGAAAAAAGATCTGATTTTTTATCATCGCTATCTAAAGATGCCTATGATGAGCATATAGCACCTAAAGACGAAAACATGGCAAAAAGCATATGTGCCTTGGCAGGATTTTATAAGGGAATGGACCCAAACCTGCCATCGATATCAGCACCGTTTAAATAGCAAAAGTCATCTTCAATGGCTTACAGAGTTAACGGTTATAAATGCGATTGAAGATGAAAATTATAATGATGACCTTTCGGAAATAAATCTACCCCAAAAAACCTGCACCGTCTGCCAGCGTCCGTTTACGTGGCGGAAGAAGTGGAAGAAAGATTGGGAGCAGGTGATTTATTGTTCGGAGAAGTGTCGGCGTAAGGGCAGAAAAGATTAAAAGCTAGTAAGTATAAATGATAAAAATCTAAATTTATTTGAAAAATAGAAATAATATAATAATTGATATTGTTAAAATTAAGTTAAATACTTGGTAGGCTATTATTATGTTTTTCATATTACCAATGTTTTTAGTCAAGCAACGCTTAGGCTTAGATATTTTTTTATCTGTAACTCCGGATTCTACTTCAATAAGAGCGATTTTGTTTCTTATCTCAGTTTCTAAATTATTAACATTGGAGTATGTTTTTGAGGTCACAAAGTAGTTAAATGTTGACCACACAATAAGAGTCAATACTACAAAAATAAGAGAAATATATTCACTTTGAAATTTTGATAGCAAATATATATATACACCAAACTGTAATGGTATAGCCATTACCTTGCTATGAAAACTGGATGTTAGATTTTGTAATTTTTCAATGTAGTCAAGGAGGTCTTTATCAAATTTTCTTTCAAACTCTTCAAAAGAAAAATTATGTTGATAAAGACTTAAAGCATTTTTTGCATTTGATATCAAAAAATCAAAATTATTAAGAATTGTATATAAGTCTCTTTTAGGCTTATCAGATAGAAATTTAGCTATAGAGTCCTTAAAAAAGTTTGGAAAGTTCTCTGTGTCCATTAGTTGTTCTAGGGTCTCAAAATCTAAATCACGACTAAGACTATAGTAGTTACTTCTTCTAGAGTCAGGTAAGTAATTTATATCTATTTTTCCATAAGTTGTTGAAAGTAAGAATAGGTTTTTATCTAATTTGTCGTCAAAATCTATTATTTCGCTAGATAACAATATCTTTTTTATATGTAAAAAATACTGGATATTTTTCAACATATAATTTTGAGTTATATTTTCATTCAATATAATATATTGGAGAGAAGCGTGTATAGTTTTAATATGCTTTAAAGCATCATTGAGGCTTTTAAAAATTACAACTCTATTGTTTTCTAGCTTTATTTTTGTTGCGTTTCCTTCCGTATTATAATTTATGCCAAAGGAGTCCAGAAGATTTTTATCTATTGGATATTTATTACTGATTAAGATTTCTCTAGAGATGTTAGAAGTATCATTGTTTAGACATCTTTCTAAAAAATCTATGAGATTTTCGATATCAGTCATCGTAATCATCGCTCCTATTCTTCTGCTCATCGATAATTCTAACTAATTCTTGTGACTTGATAATGATAGTTTCATCATCTAAAACCTGAATATCAGTTTCATTGAATTTATCGTAATTTGCTTGTAACAAAATGCCATCAGCTTGAGCAGTGATTTTGTAGAATTTCCTTAGAGACTTGCCTTTAACTTTGAATTCATGACTAATTTCTATACCTTGAGCATCACAATAGTTTATGATTTTTTCTGGATCTTCAAAAAGGTAATCGCTTAAGCTTCTGATATTAATTAGACGATTGGTTTGATTTTTAGCATAATTGTAGACCTGTCTTTTTATTTCATCCCTATCTAAACCTTCCTCTATATCAATATTATTTATAATTCCAAACAAATTCTCTGCATCAATGCTTTCTGAAATAGGATTAGAAATACCTATCCAATTTATAAAGTAACTTGAAACTTCGGTGTTGCCTTTGACTAATTGTAAATGTCTAGAATCTGGAATATTCAATAAGTTATCTATGTTAATTCTCACGCCCATAGCAAAGTGATTGACATCAAGATAATGAACAAGCTCTACTTCCCAACTATTATCAGGGTTCTGAAACTCTATATTAGAACCTGTTGTTTTGCGGACGAAAAAAACACCAAGATATCGATAGTTACCTGACTGATAGAGAGTAAATACTAAGTATCCCCCCTTAGCATTCGGCACATTAAAAATTTGTTGACGTAGAATTCTACATAATAATTGTGATTTATCTAATAAATCGATATTATTAAAGTCGTTAATTGTTAGTCTAAAACCTGAAGTTGTATCCGACAATGTTGCTCTATTTATAGTTCTTTTCGTAAAAGCATTATTAAGTGTCTCTACTATCTTAACAATTTGCTCATTTGAAACGTCCAAATAACTGTCACTTTCAATCAAAGAGGTACTTTGCTCATCGTTAGTACCTTCTTCCTTTTCTATTTTATGAACTACTACACTTAATATATCCATACTTAAGCCTTTATTAGGAATGTCAGGAAAGACTTATAGTTTATATTAACTTAGTATAATTTTGGATATAAAATTGAATATTGTTGACTAAGGTGTCAAGTACCTTATTAGAGTTATCGACAGTAAATCGACTTCCTGAGAATCAAATAGACTGTTGACTATCTATACAATGTTACGGTAAATATGGGGGTAAGTACACGTAAAAAAGTGGCATTCACGACAGCAGATGTCGTCGCGATTTTACTCTAAATAATAAGAAATACTAAGCTAAGTAAAGCATATGTTATGCATGACTATAAATGTAGTTGTGAATGATAGGATATTTAACAACTATCCTCACAAATTCGTATTCCACCACTTTTCATTCTTTACTCTTAGTTCAAGCCTCTAAATATTTACGACTGATTCCATAAAAGTCAAAGCATTTACAATAAAGACACAACCAATAAAATCCCTACCTAGCATCTCTCTTAGCAAAAATATTCGCAACCAGCGCACCGCTAAAGTTATGCCACACACTAAATATCGCACTCGGTAAGGCAGCGACAGGGTTAAAGTAAGTCGCCGCAAGAGCAGCCCCCAGACCAGAGTTTTGCATGCCCACTTCTACCATAATGGCGCGGCGCTGTTTCTCCGTAAATCCAGACAAGCGCGCGATCCCATATCCCAAGGTATAACCCAGCATATTGTGTAGAGCCACGACGACAAAGACGATCGCGCCACTATCTAAGATAGTCGCTTTAGACACCGCGACTACGGCCGCGATGATAATTGAGATACCCAATACCGATACCATCGGCAATACCTCGGTGACGAATGCGATCTTTTTACCCAAAAACTTATGAAAGACAACGCCTAGTAATATGGGCAAGATGACGATTTTGGTGATGGTTATCATCATACTGGCTAGGTCAATATCGATCAGCTGACCGGCAAACACATTTAATAGAATAGGGGTCAAAAAGGGCGCAAGTAGGGTAGAGATGGAGGTAATGGCGACACTTAGTGCCACATCGCCTTTTGCCAAAAACGTAATCACATTACTTGACGTACCGCCAGGGCAACAGCCTACCAAGATGACACCGATCGCGATTAGAGGGTCAAGGTTAAAGATGACCGTCAATAGGTAAGCAATCAGAGGCATGAGCGTGAACTGTGCCAACAATCCGACCAGTACAGGCTTGGGGCGTTTGACAATCTCTAGGAAATCTTCGGTTTTGAGCGTCATACCCATGCCAAACATAATGATGCCAAGTATCGGCACGATCAAAAAAGCCAATGAAGCAAAGAAGGTAGGAAATAAAAAGCCCAGCACGGCACTGACCAATGCCCAGATTGCAAAGGTTTTGCCAATCCAACTAGAGAGTAATGCAATCTGATTCATAGTCTGTCTCAAAATAACGAAAAATGAAGTAGACAATAATCTAGCACGGTTATTGCTATTAAATGATAAAAGTATTTTGCTATGACCGTAGCGATAAGTTTGCTGACAGCCAATAGAGAGCGCCATAAAAAATGGCTTACTCATATTAAATGAATAAGCCAAAAAATAGCGATAAATGATTTAAGTGTTAACTGAGTTTTGAAAATCTACAAATTCGGATTGAGCCATTTCTCCGCCGTCTTGATATCCCAGCCTTTACGCTTGGCATAGCTCTCTAACTGATCACGACTGATCTTACCGACGTTGAAATACTCACTATCAGGATGCGAATAATAAAACCCGCTGACTGAGGACGCAGGCCACATCGCATAGCTTTCGGTGAGTGTCGTACCGATAGCCTCTACCGTACCGAGCCAGTTAAACAGCTTGCCTTTTTCGGTATGCTCAGGGCAAGCAGGGTAGCCAGGGGCAGGGCGGATGCCGACGTATTTTTCTTTGATCAGCTCATCATTACTGAGCGATTCATCGGCCTGATAGCCCCAGTAGTCCTTACGGATCAGCTCATGCAGATGCTCGGCAAAGGCTTCAGCAAGACGGTCGCATAGCGCCTGCACCATAATGGCATTATAGTCATCGCCCGCCGCTTTATAGTTCTCTGCCAGCGCTTCTGCCCCAACGATAGAGACGGTAAAGCCGCCCAGATAGTCGGTATGCGTCTCTGATGGCGAGATAAAGTCGGCGAGGCTGAAGTTTGGTTTGCCGCTGGCTTTGTCGCTTTGCTGGCGCAAGTGCTCAAACTGATACGTTGGGTTGCCACCATTTTGTGGGTCATTATCATATACAGTAACGGTGTCCGCGCCCGTACGGCGGGCAGGCATGAGCGTAAAGACGCCTTTGGCCACGATTGATTTTTCCTCAATCATTTTTTGTAGTAGTGCTTTTGCATTATTCAAGAGGTCTTGCGCTTCTTCACCGACGATTTCATCTTGTAGTATTTTGGGGTATTTGCCTGCCAAGCCCCACGAGATAAAGAATGGTGTCCAGTCGATGTAGGGCAGCAGGTTGTCCAGTGGATAGTCATCAAGTACGGTTTGCCCAAGCTTATTGGGCACAGGCGGGGTGTAATCGTCCCAATCGTCTGTAAAACCCTGATCGATAGAGTCGGCGTAGTTGAGCTTGGCCGCCTTAGGCTGACGCTTGGCGAGACGTTCGCGTACTTTGATGTATTCTGCGCGTGTCTCAGCAATCAGTGCTTTGCGGTTTTCTTTTGAGAGCAGTTTGGTCACCACGCCGACCGAGCGCGAGGCGTCGGCGACATAGAGTACGGCATCATTGTGGTATTGCGGCTCGATTTTAACGGCAGTATGAGCTTTTGAAGTGGTTGCGCCGCCGATCATCAAGGGTAGGCTCATACCGCGTTCTTGCATTTGTTTGGCGACATAGACCATCTCGTCAAGGCTAGGGGTGATGAGCCCTGACAGGCCGATGATGTCGACTTTTTCCTTGATGGCGGTATCAAGGATTTTGTCGCACGGTACCATGACGCCCAGATCAATGATGTCGTAGCCATTACAGCCAAGCACCACGCCAACGATGTTTTTACCAATATCATGGACGTCACCTTTGACGGTTGCCATCAGGATTTTACCTTTGGTTTCGCCCTCAACTTTTTCTGCTTCGATATAGGGGTTGAGCCATGCGACGGACTGTTTCATCACGCGCGCAGACTTGACGACCTGCGGCAAAAACATTTTGCCCGCACCGAACAAGTCACCGACGATGTTCATGCCATCCATGAGTGGCCCTTCGATGACCTCCAGCGGGCGGTCATATTTGAGGCGTGCCTCTTCGGTATCGGCGTCGATATAGGTGGTGATGCCTTTGATGAGGGCGTGGGCGATACGTTTTTCGACTGTGTCTTCACGCCATGACAGATCGACGGTGCTGTCTTTTTTCTTACCACCAGAGTGATAGTTTTCGGCAACGGTCATCAGGCGTTCGGTGGCATCTTGACCACTCTCGCCTTGGTTGCGGTTGAGCATCACATCTTCGATCGCATCACGAGCCTCGGTCGGGATATCGTCGTACAGCTCAAGCATGGCGGGGTTGACGATACCCATGGTTAGGCCGTTTTTGATGGCATGGTATAAGAAGACGGCATTGATGGCTTCACGAATAGGATTACCGCGAAAGCTAAAGGAAACGTTAGAGACGCCGCCTGAGACCATCGCATTTGGTAGGTTTTCGGTGATCCAGCGTGTGGCGTTGATAAAGTCGGCGCCATAGTTGTTGTGCTCGGTGATGCCTGTCGCCACGGCAAAAATGTTAGGGTCAAAGATGATGTCCTCAGAAGGAAATCCCACCTCATCGACCAGCACATCATAGCTGCGCTGTGATATCTCGATTTTGCGCTCGTAGGTATCTGCTTGTCCGTCTTCATCGAATGCCATCACAATGACTGCCGCGCCATAGCGCATACACAGGCGCGCTTTTGCGACAAACTCATCGTAGCCTTCTTTTAAAGAGATGGAGTTGACTACCGCTTTGCCTTGGGTACGCTTGAGGCCTTCTTCGATGATGTCCCATTTTGAGGAGTCAATCATCAGTGGTACGCGGCTGATATCTGGCTCACCTGAGACAAGGTTGACAAAGTGAATCATCGCCTGCTTGGAGTCGAGCATGCCCTCATCCATGTTGATATCGACGATTTGCGCGCCGCCCTCAACCTGATCGCGCGCTACATCGAGCGCCTCGGTATAGGCTTCGGTTTTGATCAGGCGCAAAAACTTCTTAGAGCCTGTGACATTGGTACGCTCACCAACATTGACAAACAGACTGTCTGGCGTGATGTTAAATGGCTCAAGTCCTGATAAGCGGCAGGCGGGGGCAATGGTCGGAATCTGACGCGGCGGAAAACCTGCCACCATATCAGCGATATGGCGGATATGATCAGGCCTCGTCCCGCAGCAGCCGCCGACGATGTTCAGTATCTCCGCCTTGGCAAAGCCTTCGAGCAGCGCGGCCGTCTCTTCGGGCGTTTCGTCATACTCGCCAAACTCATTGGGCAAACCGGCATTGGGATGCGCGGACACGTAGCAGTCGGCGATATCCGATAGCGTCTGAATGTGTGGTCTGAGCGCATCTGCCCCCAAGGCGCAGTTAAAGCCAACAGACAATGGCTTGGCGTGGCGAATGGCATTATAAAAGGCCTCTGCCGTTTGGCCTGATAAGGTGCGCCCAGACGCATCGGTAATCGTGCCCGAAATCATAATCGGCAGCTCAAAACCAATGTCATCAAACACCCCCAGCACCGCAAAAATAGCGGCTTTGGCATTGAGCGTATCAAAAATGGTTTCAATTAAAATCAGATCCACACCGCCTTCGATCAATGCCAGCGTCGCTTCACGGTAGTTGCGCACCAATTCATCAAAGGTCACGTTACGGTAGGCAGGATCATTGACATCAGGAGAGATGGAGCAAGTGCGCGAGGTAGGGCCGAGCACGCCTGCGACAAAGCGCGGCTTGTCTGGGTTTTTAGTGCTGTACTCATCCGCCGCTTCACGCGCCAGTTTGGCAGCAGCCTTGTTGATTTCTGGCACCAGATATTCCATATCATAATCCGCCATCGACAGCCGCGTGCCATTAAAGCTATTGGTCTCGATGATGTCCGCACCTGCTGCCAGATGATCACCATGAATCTTTTTGATCATCTGCGGCTGAGTAAGCACGAGTAGGTCGTTATTACCTTTGACGTCTTGCTCAATATCAGCAAAACGCGCGCCGCGATAGTCCGACTCTTCTAATTTATAAGTCTGAATCTGCGTACCCATTGCCCCATCGAGCATCAAGATGCGCGCCGCCAGCTGCTCGGTGATACGCGTGCGTACCGTCAACTGCTGCGCTTTAAACGGGAAGTCATCAGGCGGTGTTAATACAAAATCATCGGCTGCCATATCGAGGATAGGCGTCAGGGCGGTATCGGTCTGCGAAGTGGTCATTAAAGTCATAAAAACGCTGCTTATAGAGTCAAAATTACGATGAGGAAAAAAGAACAAGGATA
Source organism: Psychrobacter sp. PSi21 (assembly GCF_054960615.1). Taxonomy (NCBI): domain Bacteria; kingdom Pseudomonadati; phylum Pseudomonadota; class Gammaproteobacteria; order Moraxellales; family Moraxellaceae; genus Psychrobacter; species Psychrobacter sp. PSi21. The sequence continues at coordinate 133,316 of NZ_JBHNYR010000006.1, read as the reverse complement.
AATTATCTTAGCACGAAACCTCTCTGACGTTTGCGCTGTCTGTGACTGCGCCTTTATGCCAAATGAATAAAGCTTGGTGTAAAAAATATCCATAAACTATTGTCAGATAACTAAGTCATGTTTCTGTTTTAAAAATAGTAATAAAAATGAGATAAATCGTAGGCAAACGGCATTAAAGATTGCGCCATTTTTAGCCCATGTAGTGATAAACGATTGAATAAGGGACACGGCTTCATCAGTTAACCAAAAATGCCATCTTTACACCAAACTGATACGCACGGCTCAAAAAACCAGTAACGCTTACATGTGCATTACAAAAAGTAGCGCAATGTTAAATGTTATCTGGCGCTTATATGCTAGTTTGAGTTCATAAGGTTGGATGCTTATTAAAGACAGCTTAAAGATATCGTTCATTATTTTGCCGTTTTAATAAAAAAGGTCAGTGAGAGGCGTTAGTTGCTTCTATTGGCTGCCTTAGAAGCAACAATGATTACCATCAATAAGACAACAACTATTAAGGATGATCCTATGAAACTGACCAAACTTGCTGCTATTGGTACACTTGCCCTATCAGTTGCAGGCCTAAGCGCATGTAACAACATGATGGCCCACGACAAGATGCCCATGAGCACCTCAATGCACGACAACGCTATGAGCAAGATGAACGTGGTTCAAGTGGCACAAAGCAACTCTGATTTTTCAGTACTGGTCGAAGCCGTGCAGGCGGCGGGTCTCGGTAGCATGCTGTCAGACCCCAACGCCCATTACACCATCTTTGCCCCGACCAATGATGCGTTTATGAAATTGATGAAAGAAACAGGCATGACCAAAGCGCAGCTACTTGGCGATAAAGCAATGCTAAGAAAAGTACTGGGTTATCACGTGATTAACGGCAATATGGCGGTCTATGCCAAAGACGTTAAGCCAGGTAAGGTGACGATGGCCAGCAATGACATGCTTATGGTCACCCCGCAAGGCATGCTGATGGATGAAAACGGCCGTACTACTAACATTATCAAGACCGATATCAAGGCAAACAATGGCGTGGTACACGTGATTGATCGCGTTTTATTACCAAAATAAATCACGTCTAACTCTGTTTACCAGCACGATTTTGATTGCCAATACTGGATAAGTCGGTATTGGCAATTTTAGACTAAAGCGGCAGTGTTGCGCCGTTTACTATAACCACGACAACAGCGCAACAGAATGACCAGCAACCATGTCAAATCAGATGGTAACGCTTTGCCTTTTTTACTGACGATAACGAAACAAGGATATACCATGTTAAATTTAAAAACGACGCTATTGCCATTGGCTGTAGCCATGACTGTATTGCCACTCGCGGCTTGTAGTAACAATGATACTGCAGAAGTCGAGACGCCCGCAGAGGTTGAAGCACCAATGACGGCCGATCAAGACATGACGCCTGAAGCTGACGTGGTGGTGGCTGAGCCTATGCCTGAAACCGAGACTATGGTTGAGGTTGATCCAGTGGCCGAAACCGACACGATGGCGACGCAAAGCATTGCTGAAATGGCGGCGGCCAATGACAATCTGACCGTACTGACTGCTGCACTTAAAGCGGCTGGCCTAGATACCATGTTGATGGAAGGCGGCAACTACACTGTATTTGCCCCAACTGATGACGCTTTTAATGCCTTACTCACCAAAATGGATATGACCAAAGAAGAGCTACTGGCCGATACCGACACGCTGAAAAAGGTATTGCCATACCATGTGGTACCTATGGTCGTTAAAGCCGCTGACATTCCTTATGGTGATGATATTGAAACCGCTAATGGTGGCACCATCTCCATCAGTGATGCCAACGTCATCACTGATGCGAAAGGCAACACAGCCAATATTGTTGGTACAGACATGATGGCGACCAATGGTGTGGTGCATACCATTGATATGGTATTGATGCCCGAATAAGTCGAGTAGCGCTACTGGCTATGAGCACCAGCCATAGCAATGATAATAAATTATCGATTCAACTAAAAAGCCCAGCAATCATGCTGGGCTTTTTAATACTAAGACTTTATTCAGGCTTCAAACGTTTTATTTTGGCTCTTTATGCAATGGGTTCTTTTGCGCTTCTAAGTGACGAGCTTCCCAGTAAGGCGCGTTTTTGATACCGAATTTGGCAGGATCAAAGGTGTAAGTCTTAACGCCTGCTTTACGCTGGGCTTCATAGTCTTTAAGGATATCCATGGCTGGACGAGCGATAAAGAAGATGATAAGAATACCAATGATGTTGAGCCATGCCATAAGGCCAACACCGATATCACCGATACCCCAGATGTAACCTGCTGAGTTTAGACCACCATAAGCAACCATCGCCATGATCAAAATCTTCACAAGCACCAAGCCGATCTTGTTCGCACCGCGACTAAAGAAGCGGGTGAGGTAAGCGACGTTAACTTCAGCGATGTAGTAGTAGGCCAAGATGGTGGTAAAGGCGAAGAAGAATACCGCGACGGCGATAAAGGTATCACCAAAGGCACCATAGACCGACTCCATCGCCATCTGCGTAAAGGCAGGCGCGTTGATCTCTGTTGATGCAGGGACGTTCTGTACGATAAACTCACCATCAGGTAACGTGCCTTGAATGTTGTACGTGCCCATGGTCAAAATCATAAAGGCAGTCGCAGAACAAACGAGAAGTGTATCGACATATACTGAGAACGCTTGTACCAAACCTTGCTGTGCAGGGTGCTCAACTTCAGCAGCAGCTGCAGCGTGAGGGCCTGTACCTTGACCCGCTTCGTTAGAGTAAACCCCACGTTTCACACCCCAACCGATCGCCGCACCAAAACCTGCTTGGGCAGTAAACGCATCCCCAACAATCATGCCAAATACTTGAGGAATCATATCAAAGTTAGCAAACATGATGATCAAGGCAAGGATGATGTAACCAAGCGCCATGAAAGGAACGGCAAACTCAGTAAAGGTTGCGATACGTTTGATACCGCCAAAGATGATGATACCAAGTACCACAAGGATGATACCCAAGGCCAATAGACGCATAGAACCAACATCAGCACCCATGAAGTTCATGGCCGTTCCTTCACCCATGACCTGAGTGAACGCGTTGATAACGCCGTTTGCTTGTACGCCGGGTAAGAACATACCACAGGCTAAGATAGAAGAGATAGCGAAGACGACACCGTACCACTTTTGCCCTAGAGCACGTTCAAAGTAATACGCTGGGCCACCACGGTATTGACCAGTGATGGCATCTTTTTCTTTATAAATCTGAGCAAGCGTGGATTCGACATAAGCGGTAGATGCCCCCAAAAAGGCCACCACCCACATCCAAAATACCGCACCTGGACCACCGAAACCGATTGCCGCAGCCACACCTGCAATGTTACCCATACCCACACGACCAGCGAGTGAGACGGCAAGTGCCTGAAACGATGAAATACCATCATTACTAGATTTACCACTAAAGAGTAGGCGAACCATCTCGCCGAATAAACGCACTTGCACAAAGCGCGTCAGTATGGAATAGAACAAGCCTGCGCCCAAGCAAAGATAAATCAATGCTGGGCTCCAAATAATTCCATTTACTATGTTGACTAAACTTTCCATATATATGTTCCTCGAACTGTCTCAAAGTGGCAGTATTAAGCGTCGATAATCTTAATCAATTGCCTATCAACGGACTTAACCACTGAGGATGGATCTAAGTTGTCTGTCTCTATCCGCTGGGCTTATTGTTTGCACTAGAACCAAGAGGTTGGTGCTGATCTTAGCTGCGGTCGCAATTCCCTATGCTGGTTTTGTATCTGCGGTCCCTCTGTCACCCCAATAAGAATGGGCAAGCAGTAAATAGACCAGCGGATAAAACAGGTGCCTATATCATGAGATAACGGTCTCAATGACAATCGTATCTGACTTAATTTAAATTGAATATGATTGATATGCACTTGGTGTTAGACTTCTATAAAGTATTTGAGATAGCAAATATGTTATAAATCTACTACCAAATGTATGCAAACCATACGGTTTCGTAACTGCAATTTGCCACAATTTGATATTAATTACTAGGGATTTTTTTCACCCAATCAGGTTTTAGTTTTCTAAAAACCGTATCAAATATCATTAATAAACTAAAGTATTCCACTAATGATCGGTATTGGCTTTTTCTAAAACGAAGAGCTCAAAAGTGATAGCGGCAATGGTTCTTGATATCGATATTTTGCCTTCATTTGTCATCATCACCATTCATAAGCACAAACTGGCGGTTATAAATTGTTGATACAAGATGTGTCAACGGGTCAATAGCGCGCTATGCTTAGGTATCGTGAGCACTTGCGGTTGTGTTTTGGTAACGATGAATTGTAAAAACCAAGGTATGTCGCCATCATTAACAGCATACCAGCATCAAAAAATTTGTCTATACCTATATTTCTATTATTAGTAGTGATTGTGATGACCAATGATTGACCACCTTAACGTCAGTACCGTCATCGTATAAAAGGTATAACAGGCAAATGCGATGCGCATGGCCTTTTGCGACTTTATCTTTTTAGGAGACACCTTCATGGCACGACAGTCTATTCTCAAACCCATATTACTGGCATCGGTACTCGCGACCTCAAGTGTTGGTCTGACAGGCTGTGGTTACAACAACTTGCAAGAGCAAGACGAGCAAGTGACGGCCTCATGGTCTGAGGTGGTCAACCAATACCAGCGCCGTAGCGACTTGGTGCCAAATCTGGTCAAAGTGGTGCAACAGTACGCTGACCAAGAGCAGGAAGTATTCACGCAAGTGGCTGAGGCGCGCTCACGGGCAGGCAGTATCAACATCACCCCAGAGGTGTTAAACGATCCGCAAGCGATGGAGCGCTATGCAGAAGCCCAAGCGCAGATGGGCGGCGCGTTGTCACGCTTGATGGCGGTATCAGAGCGTTACCCTGAGCTAAAATCAGATGCGCTGTTTCAAGATTTGCAAGCGCAGCTAGAGGGGACAGAAAACCGTATTGCTGTGGCGCGCAACCGCTATATCCAAGAAGTACAAGGCTATAATACGACCGTGCGTCAGTTCCCAACCAACATCACCGCCAAAGTGTTTGGCATGGATACCAAGCCAAACTTTAGCGTGGCTAACGAAGATGAGATTTCGACCGCGCCGACCGTTGATTTTGGCAATGACGCGGCAGCGCAATAATACAGCCGATGCGCTTGATCGTATGTTGCTGTGATCAGCGGCTATTTATTGGTCATAAGATACCCAAGCGAGTAGGCTCAGGCCACTCGTTTGATGTTTTAAGGCAGTAGGCTTCAGTCATAGCAGCGGCAACACACATTCCGTCATGGTTTAACCCTATCCCATAACGTTGGCACTTGAGGTGGAATACATCAGATGACTCATTTAAAAGCACTCGTATCAGTAAGTCTACTCACCCTCAGTGTTGGCAGTACCACGGCGCTTTATGCCGCGCCCAATGATACGGCGGTTGCGACAGCAGACAGCGTGGCCAATAACAGCAGTCCTACCAATACGCTAGAAAATCGCAGCGTCGATGATTTGGTGGCTATTGCTGAGGCAGGCGAGAACAACGACGCCATCAATGACGCGGTATTGGGCAACGACGCCATCAACCCCGCCGCTGACCGCGAGGAGAGCAGTGCGACGTCCTCAGCGCCGACACCGATGACGTCAAACGCACCCAGTATCGACGCGGATAAGCTGATTTTAAATGAGCCGGTGATCGATCAGGCCAATATTTTAAGCAGCGCCCAAAAGCGGCAACTGACCAACCAGCTACAAAGCATCTATCGCCAAGGCCTTGCGCAGGCAGCGCTGGTCATCGTGCCGACCACCAATGGCCTGCCGATATTTGACTACGCGCTACAAGTGGCAGAAAAATGGCAGTTGGGGGACGAAGATATTGATGACGGTCTGCTGATCGTGGTCGCGGTAAATGACCGCGATATCTATATTTTGACAGGGTATGGACTCGAAGGGGTGATGCCAGATGCTGCGATCAGTCGTATCATTCGTGAAGACATTACCCCCGCGTTCAAACAAAACAATTATGCAGCAGGGTTGTCTGCGGGTATCAATAGCCTAGAGTCACGCTTAACCGCTGACCCTGAGGTGCTGGCACGTGCTGACGAGCAAGCCGCCGCACGCGCAGAGGAGCAAAGCGCAGAGGAGAGTCCGTCTTCTATTGCGCTATTTATCATGGCGATGATCTTCGGCACTTTTATCACCAGTATCTTTGGTCGCGTTTTTGGCTCACTGTTGACCGCAGGTGGGTTTTTTGCAGGCTCGCTGGCGGTCGGTGGCAGCTTCTTTATGACCTTAATTATGGCCATCTTTTTGTGGATGTTCTTGATCTCGCGCGGCGGTGGTGGCGGCAAAGGCGGTAAAGGTGGTCGCGGCGGCGGTGGCGGAATAGTCTTTGTGCCCGGTTTTGGCGGCGGTGGTAGTAGTGGCGGCGGTTTTGGGGGCGGTGGCTTTGGCGGCGGCGGTGGCGGCTTTGGCGGCGGCGGCGCAGGCGGGTCATGGTGACAGGTAGCAGCGAGCTGCAATGATGATGATAACAATGCTGCGTATGGCAGCAAACAAGCAATAGTGGCGTATTTGAGGAAACAATCATGGCAAAAAATCAGGCCCCCACGGTACAGCCAAGCGTTGCGCGTTGGTGGCGACAAGTCGTCTTTGTCCCTATGCTGAACAGCCGCTGGCTGACGCCAGCGGTCAAGGCGCGCTTGACCGAAAAGGTCACCGCCGCTGAGCGTGGTCATCGCGGTGAGGTATTTTTAATCATTGAAAACCATCTGCCCGTTCCTGATGCGTACCATATTAACGCGCGCATGCGTGCCATCGACTTATTTAGTGAGTACCGCGTTTGGGATACCGAAGAAAATACAGGCGTGCTTATTTACGTCAATATCTGCGAGCACAGCCTTGATATCGTCGCGGATCGCGGCATCAGCAGTCATGTCAGCCCCACCGTATGGCGGGCGATGTGTGACAAGGCGCTATCGGGTATCGCCAATCAAAAGATGGAAGAGAGCTTGGGTGACTTGCTTGAGGAGGTCGGTCAACTGCTGCGCCAGTACTATCATTTGGAGGACAACCCATCAGGTAATGAGCTATCAGATACCGTGGTATTTTTAAAATAGCCGTACTTTTTTGCTGTGTCCGCTACAGTTTTTATCGTCCTATCCATAGGATATACGGGGATAAACTGTCATAATGCGCCCCATTATTCAATTGACAGCCAAGCGCACGGTGATGCGTTATGTATTGTCATTATCATCCCTATGAAGTAAAGGTACTTATCTCGCCCATGATCGACTTAATCAAACGCCTACCCAAAGCCGAACTGCACCTCCATATCGAAGGCTCATTAGAGCCTGAGCTGATGTTTCGGTTAGCAAAAAAGAACCATGTCACCATCCCTTATGACAGCGTAGAAGATGTGCGCCGCGCTTATAATTTTACCAATTTGCAGAGCTTTTTAGATATTTATTATGCGGGTGCAAATGTCCTGCTGACCCAAGATGATTTTTACGACTTGACGTGGGCGTATATTTTGAAGTGTGTTGAAGACAATGTTATTCACACTGAGATATTTTTTGACCCGCAAACGCATACCGAGCGCGGCGTGCCTTTTGCAGCCGTGATCACTGGTATTAAAGACGCGCTTGCCGATGCTAAAGAAAAATATGGCATCACCTCTTGTATCATCATGTGTTTCTTACGCCATTTATCGCAAGAAGACGCCTTTGAGACATTAGCGCAAGCGATGGCTTATCAAGACGACATCATCGGTGTTGGGCTTGATTCATCGGAGCTTGGCAACCCGCCATCGAAGTTTAAAGACGTCTTCAAAAAAGCCAAAGACGCAGGTTTTAAGCTGGTCGCCCATGCAGGTGAAGAGGCGGATTTTTCGTACATTTACGAAGCGCTTGATCTGCTGAATATTAATAGAATCGATCATGGGGTGCAATCGATCAAAAGCCCGGAGCTGATGCAACGACTCAAAGACGAGCAGATGCCGCTAACCGTGTGCCCGAACTCAAATATCGAGCTGCGCGTCTTTGATAATTATAAAGAGCACAATATCAAAGAGCTTTTGGATTATGGCTTAAACATCAGCGTTAACTCAGATGACCCTGCGTACTTCAAGGGTTATGTGAATCAAGACTTCATCAACTTATATGAGAACCTACCGATCACGGAAGAAGACGTGATTACGTTGGTAAAAAATTCATTTAGATCGGCATTTATCAGTGATGAGTTAAAAGAGGCCTACTTAGCGAAAGTAGACGCGGCAGTGCAATAACGGTCGATTCGCTTGGTCTTAGAGACACGCCCTAGTAAAGGCTTAACGGTTGCTATTAATCGTTAAGCCTTTTTTATGCGGTAAAAGACAAACTGTCCAAATTTATAAATCCGTAATGTCCTGTATCAGTAGCGGCAAGACAACCCCCGCTTTTTCGGCCAAGGTGATATCCACAATCGTATTTGGCGTTGGCTCAGGGTTTATCTCAATGATTTGCGCGCCGTTTTGCTTGGCCAGCTGTGACAGGCCAGCGGCAGGGTAAACGAGGCTTGAGGTGCCAATACTGATAAATACCTCGCAATCAGCCGCCGCTTGTTCTGCCGTCTGCCATGCCTGCATGGGTAAGGCTTCGCCAAACCACACAATATCTGGTCTGATATAGCCGTCACAGTGCGGGCAAGTGATCAGCCCTGCATCGGTGCTAATAGTATCGCGGCTGTTATAAGCAGATTTGGTATGCTCTGGGTACGGCGCTTCACACTGATCGCAGCGGTTATGCCAAAGATGACCGTGCAAGTGCGTTACTGTGCTGCCTGCCTGCTCGTGTAAGTCATCGACATTTTGGGTGATTAGGGTAATGTGCTGATCGGAAGACTGGGCATGATACTGCCACTGAGCCAGCGCATGATGGGCTGGGTTCGGGGCTTTGTCTGTCACCAGCTGCCGCCGCCACTGATACCATGACCAGACCAGCTTGGGATCACGCTCGAACGCTTGGGGCGTGGCCAACTCTTCGACGCCGTAGTTTTCCCACAGGCCTGTCTGCTTGTCCCGAAAGGTAGGGATACCGCTTTCTGCTGAGATACCCGCACCTGTCAAAATACAAATACGCCGCTTTGAGGTCAATAGGATCGCCGCTCGTTTTACTTCTGCTATTACCGCTGGTGATAATTCTGCTAACATGAGCCAACCCTTATTAATAATGGATATTTTTGCTTATGATAGACGGAATTTGGTGGCTTGTCATATTGTGTGCGGTCATCGCCGTGTTGTGGCTGGTTGCAAAATCGCGTGGGACAAAGACAGGCACAAAGCAGGGCAGTGGCACGTCAAAAGACCCAGCTGCTAATGATGCGCTGCAAAAGACGGCTACGCTATTGGCCAAAAGCTTTTCGGCTTATCGCGTGACGCGCCGCGCCAATCATCTGCTTATCAGTCAGCAAGACAAAAAATTGGCCATGATTACCATAGACAAAAAACTGCCTATCGGTCAGCGCCGCTTGGGTGATGTGCCTGTGATTAACTATCACCGTGTGCCGAGTCAAGAAGCGCTTGAAAAAATATTACCACCAACCTAACATCAACAACCTAGCACCACCCACACCCAACCATCACTCACTGCCCATGCGCTGCTGACACGATGCCCGCATCCCAATAGGGCGGCGTGCCATAATAATCTTCGATAAAGTTAATAAAGCAGCGCACCTTATGTGGCAACAGCTTTTTGTGGGCATATACCGCATAGAGGTGTATGGGCTTAGGCTCATATTGTGGCAATATCATCACCAGCTGACCTGTCTGCAGCGCCTTACTGGCAATAAAGGTCGGCTGTAATACAAAGCCTGCACCAGCCACAGCCGCCTCGACCAGCACGTCGCCATTATTACTATAAAAAGTGCTGTCTTGCTGCATATATTTGGCCTTTAAGCAGCCATAAATCGCACCTGTAGCGGCGGTATTCATATAGCTGTAGTGCAAATAGCGATGCGTGTCTAAGTCTTCTAACGTAGTCGGCGTGCCATATTGCTGCAGATACGCTGGCGATGCGCACAAGACCACCCGAATGGGGGCAATGGGCTTGGCAATCAGTGAGGAGCTTTTTAGCTCGCCGATACGCAAGGCCACATCGAACCCTTCCTCGACAATATCCACCTTCCTATCATTGAGCTGTAAATCAATGGTGACATTGGGATACTGCTGCTGAAAGTCAGTGGTCAGCCTCGCCATGTGCTTGAGCGCAAACGACACAGGCGCACTGATACGCAGCGTGCCTTTGGGGTTTTGTTGTAGGCCGTTTAGTTGTGCTGCCATCTCATCGACACTGAGCAGTACTTGTTGGGCGTGCACAAAGTAGTGCGTGCCCGCTTCTGTGACACTGACCCGCCGTGTGGTACGTTGCAGCAAGCGTGTGCCCAGCTTTTCTTCTAACTTAGAGATGTATTTGCTGACCAGCTGCGGCGAGAGCTGCAAGGTGTGTGCTGCTTTGCTAAAGCTGCCTTCGGTCACCACCGCGACAAACGCGCGCATGGCGTCTATGCTGTCCATAAGTTGTCCTACCTTTATGACGTTCCTAAATCACTATTATCAATGATATGTTGTTAATCATGCAATGACTGCCTACTTATTCTTTTAAAACGTTGATAGTAAAATGGCGTCACTATCAAAAGCAATCGTGCTTTTATCAATGACTTTGGAGCTATGACCATGCAGACCTCTTTTATGAACAAACTACTGACCTCGCGTGCTGGCTATGCGGCGCTTATCTTACGTGTGCCTGTGGGTATTATCTTGGCCGCGCATGGCGCACAAAAGCTGTTCGGCTGGTTTGGCGGTAATGGGCTGGCAGGGACAGCGGGCTGGCTGAGCAGTATCGGTATTGAGCCTAGTTATTTGATGGCTATATTGGCGGGGGGCGCTGAGTTTTTTGGGGGGTTGGCGCTCATCATTGGGTTACTGACCCGCCCTGCGGCGATCGTGGCGGCATTCACCATGCTGGTGGCGATGTTGTCGGTACATATCAGTAATGGCCTATTCGTCAGTAACGGCGGCTACGAATACGCATTGACACTCATGGTGGCGCTGCTGGCCTTGGTGATACAAGGTGCGGGTCGGTTTAGCATCGATAACACCTTAAGCCAAAGAGTCGGGCACGTGTCATAAGCGCACGTATACGCTACATCGGTAAACAACAAGGACAACCGCAATGACTGAGACATCACACGCAACCACCCAGCCTGTCTTTTTTATTCCGCATGGCGCTGGGCCTTGTTTTTTTATGGACTGGCAACCTGCTGATACGTGGACAAATATGGCTGCATTTTTGACCGCGCTGCCAAAGCGTTTGCCTGAGCGCCCAAAGGCGCTGCTCGTGATCAGTGCGCACTGGCAGACGTCTGATTTTTGTATGACCAGTGGTGTGCAGCCTAAGCTGATTTATGATTATTATGGCTTTCCTGAGCATACCTATCGCTTGACGTATCCTGCCAAAGGCGCGCCCAGTCTAGCCGCGCGCATCAGCGATCGGCTAAGCCGTGCAGGCTTGGACAACAGCACGCATCCCACCAGAGGGTTTGACCACGGTGTGTTTATACCGCTCAAGGTGATGTTTCCTAATGCGGATATTCCGATTGTCCAACTGTCTTTGCGGCACGATTTGGACCCTGCGGCACATATTTTGGCAGGTCAGGCGCTATCTGATTTGCGCCAAGAGGGGGTGTTGATTGTCGCCAGTGGTATGAGTTTTCATAACATGCGCGGCTATGGCGATGCCCGCTTTACGCATCCATCCGTGCAGTTTGACACATGGCTGACAGCGGCGGCGGCGCAAACGGGTAACGCACGCGAGTCCGCGTTGATAGACTGGGCACGTGCCCCGCACGCGCTAGACTCGCACCCGTTGGGCGCTGAGGAGCATTTATTACCACTGATGGTTGCTGTCGGGGCGGCGGGTCGTGATCAGGGTCAAAAGATCTACTCTGAGCAAGTGCTGAAAACGCAGCTGTCAGCGTGGCAGTTTGGGTAGGGCTAATGACAGTGAATCATCTGATTTCGGTAATCAATATCCGATAAGCTGACTCAATCCATGCTTGCTCACTAGCATAACCATTTAATACTGGGTCGAAGTCAAAACCATTATTTTCAAAAAATCGTTTTGGCTAGGGCGTGTCATCATTTAGATAGCGAGGCTTAAAATAAGCTATTTAAAATCTCTCTATTCTCTTTACTCGCAAAACGCATGAGTACGTCCTTATCATTCGCTTGATGATCAGAATACTCCGCCCGCCACGCTTGATAAAAATAAGCATCCATCAAATATATAAAGGTATCGGTCATAAAATGTCCTAGAGTGTGTCTTTAGTGTATGCATTACTATAAGTAAAAAGCCATAAAGACATGGTGAGTGGCTATGACTATGAATACGAAAGCGTGTAGAACAACCCGTCGTTAATGTTTCCCACCATTCCTGCCACGCACCCATAGACCTGATATAATTCTTAGTATTTTGCCAAAACATATTGCTTGGCTTTCACGACTACTAAGACATTCTCATGACCAAAAATTTTTCCCACACAGCGGCTTTCATCTGGTCTGTCGCTGACCTATTGCGCGGCGACTTTAAGCAATCTCAATACGGCCGCATCATCCTACCATTCACCCTACTGCGCCGCCTAGAGTGCGTCTTGGCAGAGACCAAAGCCGCCGTCGTCGCTGAAAGCCAGCGTATCGCTGATAGGGGTCTACCAGAGGAAGCGCAAGAGAGATTCCTCATTCGTGCCAGCAAGCGACCATTTTACAATACCTCGCCGATGGACTTGAGCAAGATGGGTCAAAGCGATATCAAAGACAACCTCAATACTTACGTGCAATCGTTCTCCAAGGATGCGCGTGAGATATTTGAGCATTTTAAGTTTGAAGAGTTTGTCGGGCAGCTCGCCGAAGCCAATTTGCTCTATAAAGTGGTGCAGAAGTTCGCCACCACCGACCTCAGTCCTGACGCGATCTCGAACCACGAGATGGGCTTTGTCTTTGAAGAGCTGATCCGCCGCTTTGCCGAAAGCTCCAACGAGACTGCAGGCGAGCACTTTACCCCGCGTGATATCGTGCGCCTGACCACCTCCTTAGTATTTATGGAAGATGATGACGCGCTGACCAAAGACGGCATCATTCGCACCATTTATGACCCCACAGCGGGTACGGGCGGCTTCCTATCCTCGGGTATGGAATACGTGCTAGAGCTAAACCCTGATGCGGTGATGCGTACCTATGGGCAAGAGCTCAACCCTGAGTCTTACGCCATCTGTAAAGCCGACATGCTCATCAAAGGGCAAGAGGTCAATAACATCAAGCTGGGCAATACCTTATCGAGCGACCAGCTGGCAGGTGAGCAGTTCGACTACATGCTGTCCAATCCACCGTTTGGGGTCGACTGGAAAAAAATCTCAGGTGAGATCAAAGACGAACACGAGCAAAAAGGCTTTGATGGTCGCTTTGGCGCAGGCTTGCCGCGCGTGTCTGATGGCTCGCTATTGTTCCTCATGCACTTGCTGAGCAAAATGCGTCCGATCACTGACCACACTAAAGAGGCAGAGAGCAGCACGCAAAACCGCGCAAACAGCCACCAGAATAACAATCAGGGCAGCCGCATCGGTATCATCTTAAACGGCTCACCGCTATTCACAGGCGGCGCAGGCAGCGGCGAGAGTGAGATTCGCCGTTATATCTTAGAGGCCGATTTGCTTGAGGCCATCATCGCCCTGCCGACCGATATGTTTTATAACACGGGCATCGCCACCTATGTCTGGGTACTGAGCAATAAAAAAGCACGCGCGCGTAAAGGTCATGTGCAGTTGATAGACGGCAGTCACCTATATAGCAAGATGCGTAAATCGCTCGGCTCAAAGCGTAACGAGATGTCTGATGACGATATCAAGACCATCATCCGCAGTTTTGGTGACTTTGAAGTGGTCGATGCGCGCGTGCTCGATAAGCCAGACGAGATGAAATCAAACCGTGGTCGTCAGTCTGCCAACCCAAAAGCCGAGCCTGCCAAGACCTTTGCCAGTAAGATATTTGCCACGCATGAGTTTGGCTATCGCCGTATCACCATTGAGCGTCCGCTGCGTCTGTCTGCCCAGCTGTCTGACGCCGCTATCGAAACGCTACGCTATGCCCCTAAACCGTTTGATATGGTCATGCCCGCGCTGTATGACGCCTTTGGTAGTGAGTGGACAACCGAAAACTACGGCGACTTATCAGCGGTCACGACTGAAGTACGCGCCATGATTAAGGCCGACTTTTCCGAGCTAAAAGAAAAGCAAATCAAAGACGTGCTTGATGCCAAGCTTTGGCAAGATCAGCTAACGATCATGACTAAAGCCAAAGCCTTGCAAACGGCTATTGGTAGCGAGCAGTTTGATGATTTTAATGTGTTTGAAAAGGTGTTTAAACAAGCGTTAAAAGACGCTGAGGTGAATTTGGACGCCAAAGAGAAAAAGCAGCTGATGGATGCCATCACGTGGAAAAACCCTGACGCAGAACCTGTCATCAAAAAAATGCTCAAGGTTGCCAATCCGCTTTATGGTGCGTTTAGCTATAAGCCTGCCGCTAGCAATGAAAACGCAGACAAACCCGCCAAAATCGTCGAGTTCCAAACCGACAGCGACCTACGTGATTATGAAAACGTACCGCTCAATCCTAAGCTGACCACTACGGAACTGATCGAAAGTTACTTCGCCCGTGAAGTACAACCGCATGTGCCTGATGCGTGGATCAATAGCGATAAGACTGACGCCATTGATGAAGAGGTTGGCATCGTGGGTTTTGAGATACCGTTTAACCGTCACTTTTATGTGTATGAGCCACCGCGTCCGCTTGCCGAGATTGATGCCGACTTGGATGCGGTCAGTCGGGAGATTATGCAGTTATTGGGTGAGGTGCATTCGTAATGGCTGAATTGGTAAAGAAGTATCAGCAATATGCAGAATATAAGGATTCTGGGGTTGAGTGGTTGGGGGAGATTCCTAGTCATTGGGAAATGTGGAAAATAGCACATGCGTATTTAGAGATAGGTTCTGGCACTACGCCACCTTCCAATAATGAAGCGTGGTATGTTGGTGATATTCCATGGGTAACAACGGGAGAGCTAAGAGAAAAGATAATCCTAGACACTAAAAAGAAAGTCTCTCAAAATACACTCAAAGCCTTTCCAACTTTAAGAGTATATCCAGTTGGCTCAATCGCTATCGCAATGTACGGCGCTACTATTGGTAGGCTAGGAATACTAGGAGTTGAAGCAACAACAAATCAAGCTTGCTGTGTTATGTCACAGTCAAATGTAATATTTAATAAATTCTTATACTATTGGCTCCAAGCTTTTAAAGATGACATCGTGCGTCTATCTTCTGGTGGTGGGCAACCCAATATTAATCAAGAAACTGTAGCTTCTTTGAAAGTGTCCACGCCTATATATAAAGACCAAACCCAAATCGCCAAATTCCTCGATCACGAAACCGCCCAAATCGATACCTTAACCGAAAAGCAGCAAACCCTTATCCAACTGTTAAAAGAGAAGCGCCAAGCGGTGATCAGTCATGCCGTCACCAAAGGCTTAAACCCTGACGCGCCGATGAAAGAGTCGGGCGTTGAATGGTTGGGGGATGTGCCTGAGCATTGGGAATTGACAAAAATAAAATATATCGCTGAGCTAACGCCAAGTAAATCTAAGATTTTACCAAGTTTAGAAAAGCGCTGTAGCTTCGTTCCTATGGAGAAATTAAAGCTTGATGCGCTTATACTTGATGAGACACGAAACATTAAAGATGTTTATGAGGGTTATACCTATTTTGAAAATGGTGATGTGCTAATTGCTAAAGTAACTCCATGCTTTGAAAATCAAAATATGGCTATTGCAGCTAATCTAGTTAATGGTATAGGTTTTGGCTCTTCAGAAATATATGTCTTACGTACTGAAGCAGAAAGATTAAACCAATTTTTATTCTATCGCTTACAAGAAAGTGTGTTTATGCAACTTGGGATAGGAGAGATGACAGGTGCAGGTGGCTTAAGAAGAGTACCGTCAGACTTCCTCAATAATTTCCAGTTTGGTTTACCGCCTATAAGCGAGCAGAAGCAAATAGTTGAACACATTGAAAAATTGAAAAGTAAGTTCAATGATCTAATCAAAAAAGCAGAACAAGCCATCCAACTCATGCAAGAACGCCGCACCGCTTTAATTTCCGCCGCCGTCACGGGCAAGATTGATGTGCGGGGCTGGGGTGCGCCTGATGGTAACGCTGAGTAAGGCACGACCACAATAACGCGCGGTAAGTATATTTTATAAACATTGACCAATATAGGCATAAGAGCGATGAAAAAAGTACTGTTGATATTATTAGGCATGGGGATAGCCCAAATGGGTATGGCTGCCGAAACGACTTTTAACTCGAATAATACGTTGAGCCACACGATAACGAATATCTCCAATGCTGCTAACTATGGATCTGCTCGTAGCATCTATAGCGCCAGCAGCAATGCTCGTATACATAACAATGAAGAGCTTTCCAATGCGATTGATAGTTTAAGTGCTCGACCAAAACCAAAATCCGATCACCACTCCTCACAGGCTGCACCACAGGTTACATCTGAGCGTTTGGATGATATGAAAAAATGGGCAGAACAAGGCAATGCAGAGTATCAGGTAAAAGTCGGCTGGAGGTATTACGCAGGTAAAGGCGTCCGCCAAGATGTTGTACCAGCAAGGCAAATGTTCCAAAAAGCTGCGAGTCAGTGAGATAGACAAGGCCAAGGTATGCTTGGACTTTTTTATGAAAAAGGCTTAGGTGGCCTGCGTCAAAACCGAACGACAGCAAAGGAGTGGTATGGCAAGGTTTGCGATCAAGGCTCTCAGAAGGGCTGCGATAACTATAGACGGTTAAATGAACAAGGTTACTGATGAGCGGACAGTGTGTATGACTGCGTCGATCCGCGCTGCATCAACTCGGTTAATAAAAGCCATGTGATGACTCAGAACCGCATTAAAGCTAGTAAGTACAAGAATAAAAATAGTACAATCGTTGAGTTTTTTACTCAAGATGAGCCCAGCTAAAAGGATATGTACGCATGAAAGTAGTGACCGCCGCAGTGCTGCTGGCCTCAACGGCAATGACCACCATCGCTCAAGCACAAACCTACGAGTGGGAAGAGGCATTGTGTCGCTATAAAGGTGAGTTTAACAGCAAAAAATATACCGCCAAGCAGGTTGATAACTCATATCAGTTGCTGGATCATTTAAGTCGTCCAAACTTAGATGGTTTACGTACGCCGCAGAGTAGCGCCCAACTGCATCAGATGTCTTACAGAGATGTTGCGGCCTTAGATACAGAGTACCTCCAAGTCAGTAATACGGTCGAAAATCTTCATATTGTTCCCCAAGCGCAACCATACAAACAAGCTTTGCTCAAGACCATTGAGGGAGAATACACCGCAAGCAGACTGACGCTGTTGGCTTATGTTGACCCAGCAGAAGCGATCAAACAAAGCCCAGCCATGTGTACGACCTATATCGAGCCGCTGTTGCACAGTGAAAGCGCGATACAAAACAGGTGGCGTCAGGCGGTTGACGACGAGATTAAGGAGCAGGTGACGGATTATGCAGACCATCCAGACCTGATCGTCTCTGAGCGAGATAGGGTTATGCAACGTTATGAAGAAGAAAAAGCCGAAAATGCGTATCTGAACGCTAGAAGCAATCTGATTTCATACCGCTTTTATAACTGTGTCAATAGCACGGTTTATTATCCTAGCGTAGATGAGATGTCGGTGTACCCACACAAACTCAGCGCCAGTTTGTTTGGCAGCAATTATGAACAAGATTGTGACTCGGACTAAGGGTCGTTTAGAACGATATATAAAAGCCTCAGAAAACAGTGAAATACCCCGCGATTATTTTTAGAGACAAATTATGAAAGTATGGATCTTAAAACGAAGACTTATCGGTCAAGCATTGATTTTGAGCATCATACTCGGTGCCTCACTATCAACACAGGCAAGCAATGTGGTCTCTGTCGAAACATTAGCGGCTAACGGCTCGGCATTGGCTCAGTATAATCTAGGTGCCATGTATGAGCTGGGCGACGGTGTCGAACAGGACAGTACACAGGCAGCAATATGGTATCAAAAGGCGGCAGAGCAAGGTAATCCGGCTGCACAAAACAACCTAGGGCTTTTGTACGATTTGGGCGATGGCGTTGATCAAGACTATGTCAAAGCCGCATACTGGTATCAGAAAGCGGCTGATCAAGGTAACCGATTTTCTCAAAAGAACCTCGCGGTATCGTATCAGCTGGGTCATGGGGTCAAACAGGATTATGCCAAAGCTGCACACTGGTATAGACGCGCCGCTGATCAAGGTGAGGTAGGCGCGCAGTATAATCTAGGTATCATGTACGAAGCAGGTCGCGGGGTCGAGCAGGACATGGCTGCCGCCGTTGAGTGGTATCAGCGAGCAGCCATCCAAGGAGATCCGTCAGCTCAGAACAATCTCGGCACCATGTACTATGCAGGTACAGGTATTGCTCAGAATTATGAGGAGGCTTATTCATGGTTTCAGCAGGCTGCTGATCAGGGAAATCCAGTCGCTAACTATAATTTAGGGCGGATGTACAGTTTAGGAGAGGGCGTCGATCAGGATGATATAACAGCTGCCCAATACTTTCAACGAGCGGCTGACCAAGGAAGTATTCAGGGTCAAGGTGCGCTTGGTTGGGTCTATTACATGGGACAAGGCGTAGAGCAAGATTATGATAAAGCCTATCAACTGATTAAAAAAGCCGCTACCAAGGGCAATGTCACGGCGCAAAACAACCTAGGGCTTTTGTACAGTTTGGGCGATGCTGTCGAGCAGGATTATATTAAAACGGCATATTGGTATCAAAAAGCCGCTGCTCAAGGCGACATTGCTGCTCAAAACAACATCGGCGTGATGTATGAATCAGGCTTGGGCGTGATGCAAGACTATAGTGAAGCCGCCAAATGGTATAAACAGGCTGCCGATCAAGGACACGCGATTGCTCAAAACAATATTGGACAGCTTTATCTAAAAGGCTTAGGTGTGACGCAAGATTATACCAAAGCGCTGTATTGGCTACGAAAAGCCGCTGGACAAGGTGATGGTTTGGCACAAAACAATCTAGGCTATATGTATGAGAACGGCAATGGGGTTGAGCGTGACTATGTCGAGGCTTTTAAGTGGTATAAAAAGTCTGCCAATCAAGGTAATGCACTGGGTATGGGCGGTTTGGGCTGGGCATACTATAGTGGTCAGGGCGTTGACCAAAACTATGTTAAAGCCTTTGAATGGTTACAACAATCTGCCAATCAAGGTGAAGCTGCTGGTCTAAACAACCTTGCTGTGATGTACTTAGAGGGCAATGGCGTACCGCAAAATTATGCCCGCGCCATGACGCTGTTTACACAAGCTGCCGCTCAAGATCATCCATTCGCCCCGCGGAATATTGGACTGATGTATATGAGAGCGCAAGGCGTTAAGAAAGACAAGGTGCAGGCTAAAGAATGGTTTGATAAAGGCTGTGATAATGGGGATGTATCGAGTTGTGACCTATATGAAGCGGTTAAAATGACATCGGATGATATGAAGTCAGCAATAGAGGCGAAACCAGATGCATCATCCCCTCGCAAAGCGCTATAAGCAGCTATTACTAGCGCTTCTCTGTAGCCCCTTCATTGCTTATTTACTAAATGCTTACTTGAATTACAGAGGCTACAAAAAGCACGACTCGAACTATGCTGTTTCTTTAGAGTTTTTTATTAGTACCGCTAAGTATATGCTGTTCGATATCACCACTACTTTCAGGTTCTTTTGGCTTCCCTATTTTTGGATTGTAATTATCCCTTATCTGTTTATTTTTTATAAGGCACTTACTTCCAAAAGCGCAGTCGCTGAAAAATACAGAACGATATGGTTAACATTACTGCTGGTATTGTTTTATCGGTTCACGAGCTTATATACTGATTTAATAGCTTCGGTTTGATATTTCTCTTAAAGTGGGATTAAAAAATAACAACGATAAGCGGACTTAACATGACCAACACGCATAACCTCACCTACGAATCTGTATTCCAAGCCGATATCGTCAGCCAGATGCAAGAAAATGGCTGGCAGCTTGGGCAGCCCAGTGACTATCAGGCTGAGACCGCGTTATATGAGCGCGACGTGCTGGACTTTGTGCAGAGCACCCAGCCAAAGGAGTGGGAGAAGTTCTGCCGCACCTTTCCTATCGACTCAGAGCGCCACTTTATCACCGCGCTGGTTAAGCAGCTCAATAAAGCTGATGAGCATGCTACCGATAGAGCCTCGCGCACTTATGGCACATTGGGCGTACTGCGTCATGGGCTTAAGATTCGTAACGCGCGCTTCTCATTGTGCCAGTTTAAGCCTGAGCACAGCCTCAATCCTGAGACCATGGCACGCTATGAGGCCAATATCTGCCGCATCGTGCCTGAGCTGGTGTATAGCCCTCATATCAGTCTCAAAGGCAGCCCAAAAGGCGACACAGACGGTAAGGTCGCTAAGCGTAATCGTATCGACATCGTATTATTCGTCAATGGCTTGCCTGTCACCACGATGGAGCTAAAGTCGGAATTTAAACAAGCGGTACAAAATGCCATCACTCAGTACAAGCGCACCCGCCTGCCAAAAGACCCCGATACCAAAAAGTCTGAGCCGCTGCTGACCTTTAAGCGGGGCGCGCTGGTGCATTTTGCGGTCAGTCAGTATGAAGTCTATATGACGACGAGGCTGGCAGGAGACAGTACTTATTTCTTGCCGTTTAACAAAGGCACTATTGAGGGCGGCGCGGGTAATAGTATCCCTAGTGATAGTAGCCAATATGCCACCGACTATCTGTGGCATGAAGTGCTCACGCCAGAGAATTTACTCTCCATCCTCGGCCACTTTATGCACTTACAGATCGACGAGGAAGAAGACGCAATTGGCCGCAAGTCCAAAAAAGAAACCATGATGTTCCCGCGCTATCATCAGTGGGATGTGGTGACCAAATTGGTTAATGCGGCTATTGACGAGGGCGCAGGGCACAAGTATCTGATTCAGCACAGTGCAGGCTCAGGCAAGTCTAACTCTATCGCATGGACGGCCCATCAGCTATCCACCTTATACAACCGTGATGGCGATAAGCAATTTCATTCAGTCATTGTCATCACCGACCGTACCGTGCTTGATGACCAATTGCAGGACACCATCTATCAGTTTGAACATGCCGATGGTGTGGTCGGTAAGATCAATAGAAAAGAGAGTGACGGCTCAAAGTCTGAGCAGTTAGCTAGCGCACTGGTAAACGCGCAGCCGATCATTATCGTGACCATTCAAACCTTTCCGTTTGTGCTCAAAGCCATTGAAGACTCAAGTGTGCTCAAGTCACGCCGCTATGCCATCATCGCCGATGAAGCGCATTCGTCACAGACAGGCTCAACCGCACGCCAGCTTAAAGAAGTGCTAGTAACGGGCGAGGCAGAAAAGAGCGAAGGTAGCGGGTTATCTGGTGAGGATGTCATCAATCAGGCGATGGACGATAAGCTTGCCGCCCGCCGTAGTAGTCCCAACCTCAGCTACTATGCCTTTACCGCCACGCCCAAACCGAAAACCATTGAGCTGTTTGGACGTGTGCCCAATCCTAAGTTGCCAGCGGCCAAAGACAATTTGCCCGCCGCTTTCCATGTCTATTCCATGCGCCAAGCCATTGAAGAGGGCTTTATCTTAGATGTGCTCAAAAACTATACCAACTACAAAGTGGTCTATCAGCTCACCCAAAAGCTGGCTAGCGAAGACAATGAAGTTGATGAGCGCCGCGCCAAGATTAAGCTTAATAGCTGGGTGCGACTACATGAGCACAATATCGCGCAAAAGGTCAAAATCATCATTGAGCACTTTAATGACAATATCAAAGGCTTACTTGGCGGGCAAGCCAAAGCCATGGTAGTGACAGGTTCCCGTAAAGAAGCGGTACGCTACAAGATAGCTTTTGATAACTATATTGCCAATAGTGGCTATTGCGGCATCAATGCCATGGTCGCGTTCTCAGGTGAGGTTGCCTTTAATGACAATGATCCTGATAGTGGCGCACTCATCGGCGAGAAGTTTACCGAGTACAACATTAATATTGGACTCAAAGGCCGTGATATGCGCACCGCCTTTGATAGTGATGACTATCAAGTGATGCTGGTGGCTAACAAGTTCCAGACAGGCTTTGATCAGCCTAAGCTCTGCGCTATGTATGTTGATAAAAAACTGACAGGCGTAGACTGCGTTCAAACTTTATCACGACTGAACCGTACCTATAAAGGCAAAGCAGAGAGCGGTACGTTTGTGCTCGACTTCTTTAATGATCCTGATGATATTCTCGAAGCATTTCAGCCATATTATGAGACCGCAACCTTAGCGGATGTGTCTGACCCTGATCAGGTATTTGACCTTTGTGAGAAGTTGCGTGCCAGCGGTATCTTTTTAAAGCATGAGGTCGAGCAGTTTGTTGACGCATTTTATAGCAAAAACAAGTCGAACGCCGCCATTAGCAATATTTGCAAGCCTGCGGTTGAGCGTTGGCAGAAGCGCTACAGTCAAGCCCGCGCGCAAGCCAAGTATGCCAAGATGATACTTGAACAAGCTAAAGGTACTGGCAATGTGGTGCTGATCACCAATGCCGAGAATGACTACAAAGGCTTTAAGGCCGATCAAGACGCGCTAGAAATCTTCAAAAAGGATTTGGGTACCTTTACCCGCCAGTATGAGTTTATGTCGCAAATCGTGGACTATGATGACAAAGACTTAGAGAAGCTGAGCCTGTACGCGCGTAACCTACAGCCGATGCTACGTGAAAGCGCGGATAATGAAGATGATATTGATCTGAGTAACATCGTCATGAGTCATTACCGCGTCTCAAAGCTGTATCAGCAGGACTTAAAACTACAAGAAGGCAATGGCGAACTGGCGGCAGGTGGCGGCGCTGGTACAGGAAAGCCCAAGGATCCAAAAGAAGAGCTACTGTCAAAAGTCATCAATCGATTAAACGAGGTGTTTGCTGGCGAGGACTTTACCGATAAAGACAAAGTGAACTTTATGAATACCATTTGGGATAAAGTCACTGAGAACGAGATCGTGGTCAAGCAGTTCACCAATAACAGTGTTGATCAGATCATGCTGGGTGGTTATCCAAATGCTGCTGAGGACGCTATGTTCGAGGCCAAAGGGGCATTTGAAGACATGACCATGCATCTACTGTCTAACCCAAATCAATTTAAGCAGTTTATTCGATTGATGCTGGATACGAAGTTGGGTGCTGAGGTTATAGAGTAGGCTGAAGACGGTGCTGTTTTGAGTAGTGCTAGGACGTGATGACATAACATAAGATGACATAACATAAATGGTGCGCTCGGCGGGAATCGAACCCACGACCCTCGGCTTCGGAAACCGATACTCTATCCAACTGAGCTACGAACGCATGATGACTTGACAGTAGGTGTGATCCACACAGTATCAAGCGATACAGCAGATCGAATCCATCAAGAAATAAAGACCGCTTAGTCTAACAAATAAAATGCCAAAAGCCAATGTACAAAGCCAGCTCGTGGCAATTTTTAAGAAAAAACAGGATAGTCAGCAAACAGGCATGGCAATTTACCCGTCTTTTCCCTTATAATGTTAGGGAGTATTTACATTGATAATCACCGATTACAAGTGTGCCCGCGAGCTTGATGCCTGTTTGCTATTGATGACGGTGTTGTCATGGGAGGACAGACGGCGCATCTTTGTGAGCCAGTCGCTTGTAGACGTAATAAGAGAACGTGACGAATGAGAAAAGTAGTTATGTTATCGGCAGCTGCCATTCTAGGAATCGCTAGTATCGCGGTGAGCCAAGCTGAAGATATCGCAGACACCCCAGTAACCGTGGCTGACGTTGTAGAAGGGCAAGAGGTTAAAGAGGCAGCGCCTGAAATGCTGGGTGAAGAGCCTCAAGCGGCTGCGGATACCACCGATGAAGCGGCACCTGCTGAAGAAGTCGCCGCTGCTGCCGACGAAGAGCCGATGCCAAAAGAAACCCCGCAGGTACAAAAGCTGATGTTATTGTACCCGAATTTGATTGCTCGTATTCAGCCAGTTGGTACGGTATGTTTTGAGGAAGATGACGTCTGTGATGTGACCGCACGCTCCTCTGGTCCCTCTGCTGGTGATGGGCCTCGTGATGGTAAAGCCGTATACAACGCGGTCTGCCATACCTGTCACGCGACAGGTCTACTTGGATCACCCATGATTGGTGATGCTGGTGCTTGGGGCCCTCGTATCGGCAAGGGTGCCGACACATTGTACACGCACGCGATCAACGGCTTTAACGCCATGCCTGCAAAAGGTGGCGCTGACATCCCTGATGAAGAAGTCCAAAACGCTGTGGATTACATGATCGCTGAATCGAGCTAATCACTGCCCTGTCGTGGTACTGATTGCACAAAAAACACTCATTTCCTATAGTGGAATGGGTGTTTTTTTATGGGTGATCGGTGCATTCAGAGATTCTAACGTATCAGTGTTGAAATCGGAGACTGTTAACCTCAGATTAAGGCCTTACATGATTTATTTCATAAACTGCTTTTATATAAGAATACAGAGGCTTATATGTCTGACGTACCAGCGCTTTCTATCCAAAACCTATCCAAGACTTATGACAATGGGTTTTCGGCGTTAAAAGAGGTCAATTTAACCGTGCCGCAAGGGGGATTTTTTGCGCTGCTGGGCCCCAATGGAGCAGGTAAGTCCACCATGATTGGCATTATCAGCTCACTATTTAAACCGAGTACTGGTAGTGTAGAGATCTTTGGTACAGACCTTTTGGCCAACCCGTCACTTGCCAAGCAATATCTGGGCGTGGTGCCGCAAGAATTTAACTTTAATATGTTCGAAAAGGTCGAAGATATCTTAATCACTCAAGCCGGCTATTTTGGTATTCCAGCCAAAGAGGCCAAGCCACGCGCCAAGCGACTGCTCACCGCACTTGGACTATGGGACAAACGCAATAACAAATCGCGGGAGTTATCTGGCGGTATGAAACGCCGCTTGATGATCGCGCGTGCCTTGATCCATAAGCCCAAGCTACTGATTCTTGATGAGCCGACCGCAGGGGTTGATATCGAGCTGCGCCGCTCAATGTGGGCGTTTATGCAGCAGATCAATATCGAAGAGAATACCACTATTATTTTGACCACCCATTATCTTGAGGAGGCTGAGCAGCTGTGCAAACGTATCGCCATCTTAGATCATGGTGAGATTCGTATCAATACTGAAATGAAAGATTTGCTCGCGCAGCTGTCGGTTGAGACCTTTGTGTTTGACTTGGATACCCCAGCCAACCATACCGTGCAGTTGGATGGGGTCACCGAAGTGACGCAGCCAGATACTCAGACGATAGAAGTCACGCTGACAGAAGGGGAGTCTCTTAATAATGTCTTTGAGCAGTTGTCGTCACAAGGGCTGGTCGTCGCCAGTATGCGTAATAAAGCCAACCGCCTAGAAGAGCTGTTTATGCGCTTGGTGGATCAAAATATCGAGAGTAAAGACAGCATGAAGGAGGCAGGATTATGAGCCAAACGCCAGCGATTGACAGCAAAAAAACCATGTCTTGGGACAAAAAATGGGTCTCATTTCGCACCATTTGGCTCAAAGAGGTGCGCCGAATTTTGCGCATTTGGCCACAGACGCTACTGCCACCTGTCATCACCATGAGCTTATACTTTGTCATCTTTGGTAAAATGATCGGCTCGCGTGTGGGTGAAATGGGCGGCGTGCCTTACATGCAGTTTATCGTCCCCGGTTTGATTATGATGTCGATCATCACCAACAGTTACTCGAACGTGGTTTCCAGTTTTTTTAGTGCCAAATTCACGGCCAGTATCGAAGAGCTGCTCGTTTCGCCCGTCTCCAAACATGCGATTTTGATGGGCTATATCAGCGGTGGTATTTTTCGCGGCTTAGCCATTGCCTGTATTGTTTCCATTGTGGCGCTGTTTTTTACCCAGCTGGGTATTGAGCATTTATTTGTCACCATATTTACGGTACTGGGCACCTCTATTTTGTTCTCCCTAGGCGGCTTTATTAACGCTGTCTTTGCCCGCTCGTTTGATGATATCTCGATCGTGCCAAGCTTTGTACTGACGCCGCTGACGTATTTGGGCGGTGTATTTTACTCAATGGAAAACTTATCGCCATTTTGGCAAAACGTCTCGCTGCTTAACCCCATTGTTTATATGGTCAACTCGTTTCGCTACGGTATCTTGGGCTACTCTGATGTCAATGTTTGGTACTCGATGGGTGCGATTTTCTTATTTTGCGTGATATTTTATGTCATCGCGTATCGCTTGCTGGATAATGGCTCGCGAATTCGTTTGTAGTTGGGCTATTAAGCAATACTAAACTCTTGTTATTATTCACTGCAATGTCTTATTATTAGAATCTAACACTGTTGGAGTCTTATTATGAAAAGATTATTGGGTAGCAGTCTGTTAGCATTGGTGATTGTGACACACGCACATGCCGCGCCGCGCGCGCCAGTACAGTATGTGTGGGAGGTATGGCTCGAGGAATTATATGGTGACGAAATATTTTCGGTATGTCACGATAATCCACAGTTCCCAGAAAAAACTTATTATCGACGGTCTTACTATGAGTGTTTACAAAATATATCTGAGAGTCGTGATAATGCACTGAGCAAAAAATGGGGATTGACTGATAAGGTAATACGTGAAAACGATACTATCTATATTAATGTGCCCACTCGAAATTTGCCACTGACCTTGCGAGAGAACCATTCACCATTAGTATCAAGAGACGGGTTGAATTATTACTTATCGCTTGAAACCTATGATGCAGAAAATGAAGTATTGACGATAAAAAAACAAATGTGGAATGCTACTAATACTATCGCAGTAAACTTAACAAGTGGCATTGATCAAGTATTTATCGGTACACAGCTGAAACTCTCACCAAATGGAGATTATGCAATAACAGTTGATCAATCTCATGGGGGAGAGGATGTTGATCAGTCCTATGAAGAGCATATAGATCAATCTTATGGAGACGATATTGTACTATGGCAACGAAAATCAGATGGTTTGTATTATTCTGAAGATATTGATTCGGATTTGAAAAAGGCTTACTTATTGGAGCAATCTATGGCTCATTATAATGATGAGGGTTACCACGTTCAGGTAAGGCCGCAGTGGGTGACGGATAACAGCCTTATCATAGACTATCATTTTGAAACGATAGGTAACGATAAGGACAATTATGATGTACGCTTTAATTATGTCAAATCAAACCTTGAAGATGATTGGAAAATCATTCCTATAAGATAAGTGGTAGCGATAACTTAGTAAGTTTTGAAATAACTTCTTATAGCTTACGGACATGCCTTAGTAGTAATTTTTTCAAAACCGCTTTTAGTTATATAAAAAATTAGATAGCTTTTACGTCTGAGAGTATCAAGTTTATCCTGATGGTGCTCCCATTCATTTTGATAATTATATGTAGTTAAGTGCTGCAAGCTCTTTTTGAAAGACGTTCAGTTACTTGTCTTCAGACCAATTTAGGGCGTGTCTCTAATTCAAACGCTTATCACTAAATGGGTTAAAAATGGCTAAATCCCTGATGCTGTTTGCCTATGATTTATCTCGTTTCTACCGCTATTCTTCAAATAGGGATACGCTCTAGTATTCTTAAATACATTCGCCTTTTATCTGTGTGATGGCCTTTATTATGTAAACAAAAGAAGGCAATTAGGAGAAAGATAGGACTATCAATTGCGAATATTCCTCATTCGCATTATAATTCTCACCTTTTAGAATAAAAGGTGGCTTCGGCTGCTTTGGTAATTGAGATATCAAATGACCCAATCCGTCAGCGCACAAATCATTCGACAACAACGCCGTATCGAATCAAAACGCCGAGTGGTGCTATTGGCGCTTGCGGTAGCGTGTATCGTGGGGCTGGTGCTGGATGTGATGACAGGGCCTTCTATGCTGCCGATGGGTGAAGTGGTAAGGTCGCTGTTACAGCTCAGCGGTGTGGATGATGTCTCGCATACCATCGTCTATGATCTGCGCTTGCCAATTGCATTTATGGCGCTGCTAGTAGGGGCGTCACTTGGCGCTGGTGGTGCTGAGATGCAGACCCTGCTCAATAACCCGATGGCAAGCCCCTATACGCTAGGGCTTGCGGCAGCGGCAGGGTTTGGGGCGTCGCTGGTTATTGCGTTTGGTAGCTTTGGCTTACCACTACAATATGCCGTCCCGATTGGGGCATTTGCGATGACCATGATCGCCTCTGCGGTGCTGTTTTTGTTTGCCTCCTTGCAGCAGTTTACCGCCGCCACACTGATATTGGTGGGTATCGCACTGTTATTTATTTTTCAGTCGATGTTGTCCTTGGTGCAATTTACCGCCTCAGCCGAAGTCTCACAGCAGATTTTGTTTTGGCTATTTGGCAGCTTAACCAAATCCACTTGGGCCAATGTCGCGGTGGTCGCGGTCGTGAGTAGTATTTGTATTACCTTACTGATGCGAGACAATTGGCAATTAACCGCGCTGAGACTGGGTGATGAACGCGCAGCAGCACTGGGTGTTAATATCACACGACTGCGTATCAAAACCCTAATTTTAGTAGCGATGATGACAGCGACAGCGATCAGCTTTGTTGGGGTAATTGGTTTTATCGGTCTGGTGGCTCCGCACGTGGCGCGGCTGCTGGTTGGCGAAGACCAGCGTTATTTTTTACCCGCCACCATGTTCTCTGGTGCGGCGTTTTTATCATTCTCATCGGTATTATCAAAAGTGATTATTCCAGGCGCGCTGTTTCCAGTGGGGATTGTCACGTCGTTTGTGGGCGTGCCTTTTTTATTTTGGATTATTTGGAGTAAGCGGTGAAAAACTGGCTTTGTGGAACAGTGGCAGCAGGTTTGGTGTTAACGACGTTAACCGCTCATGCAGAAATAAAAACCATCAATGATGTGCTAGGACGTGACGTTCAAGTTGACGTACCTGCCAAGCGCGTGGTGCTCGGCTTTTATTATCCTGATTATATTGCGGCGACAGGCGCAGAGAACTTCGATCAGGTGGTTGGTATTTCGCGCGAATTTTGGGAAGGCTTCAACCCCGGTAGCTGGGCGCTATATAGTAAAGAGATGCCCAGTCTAAACACCATCGGCGATATTGGCAACGTGAGTACAGGCACGTTTTCTTTTGAGAAAACCTTGGCAATGAAGCCTGATGTAGTGGTATTGGCAAAATGGCAATACGACACGCTAAAGGCTGAAATGCCACGTTTTGAAGCGGCCAATATTCCTGTTGTCGTGGTTGATTATAATGACCAAACGGTAAAAAACCATGTCAAAAGCACTGAGATTTTTGGTGAATTGGCGGGTAGCGAGCAACGGGCCAATCAAGCGGCACAAGAATACGCGGATGGCATCGCAGAGGTCGAAAAACGCGTACAAGCGGCACAAAGTCCCAAGCCCAAAATCTATATTGAATTTGGTGATAAAGGGCCAGAGGAACACAGCTTTACCTTTGGCAAAAACATGTGGGGCGCAATCGCCGATACGGTTGGCGGCGATAATATCAGCAAACCCTTTATCGAAGACTGGGGCACGCTTAACCCCGAGCAGGTCTTGGTAAGTAAGCCTGAAGTCATTATTATCTCAGGCACCGAAGTGGGTATGAAACAGCACAATGCGATGGCAATGGGCATTGATATCCCAGCTGACGAGGCGCAGCGCCGCTTAAAAGGGTTTACCACCCGCAGCGGTTGGGACAATCTGCCTGCGGTCAAAAACAACCGTGTCTATGGTATCTATCATACTGCCTCGCGCTCGCTATCAGACTTGGCAGCCGCGCAGTTTATGGCAAAAGCCCTATACCCCAGCGCCTTCACCGATGTGGATCCTGAACAGACGTATGCTGCATTTCACAAAAAATATCTACCGGTTCAGCCTGAAGGTACGTTTTTTATTCAACTAGGCTGCGGGGCTAGTATCTGTGATGACACTGCCACTGCCAACGAGCAGGACAGCTCAGTCACCACGGCGGCTCAAGCGGACAACACTGCTGATACGGCATCTGAAGAGGTCTCATGGTTTACCAAGCTGATAAACTGGTTTAGTGGGTTGTTTGCTTAACTGGGAATACGCCCTAGCAACAAGCCCTGATTATTGACAATGTGATAAAAGAGGTCGCCATGCTCAAACTTGACGGTTTAACCATCCAATATGGCACGCATACCGTTGCCAATGCCATTGATACCCAGTTTGCATCGGGTAACATTTATACCATCTTGGGTGCAAATGGGGCGGGTAAATCAAGTTTGCTGAAGGCCATCTTTGGTGAGCTGGATTTTTCAGGCACTATCGATTATCAGGGCAAGGTACAAAGCAAATCTCATTTGAACGCGTGGCGCAAGCCCATTGCCTATATGCCGCAAGACAGCAACACCGATGCTGAGTTGACCACGCTTGAAGTGGTACTGCTCGGACGTATAGACGCGCTGAGCCGCCGTATCAGTGATGACTTATTAACCGAGGCCGTCGAGTTATTGACCGAGCTGAATATCTCTCATTTGGCGCATCGTCCGATTCGCTTATTGAGTGGGGGACAGCGGCAGCTGGCGATGTTTGCCCAAGCCCTGCTGCGTCGACCTAAGATTTTGCTGCTTGATGAGCCTGTCTCAGCCCTTGATATGGCGCATCAAATCAACCTGTTGGACAAGGTGCGCCACTACACCCAGCAGCACCAGCTGATTTGCATTATGGTGTTGCATGATTTGAGCTTGGCCGCGCAGTTTTCGGATGACGTTCTTCTATTGGCGGATGGACACATCCAAGCCCAAGGCATGCCGAGTGCTGTCTTACGGTCTGAGATTTTGCGCCAAGTTTATCATGTGGATATCGAAATTCTGACCAGTCAGCAAGGCTTTCCTGTGATTCATCCGTATCGCAAGCGTTTGGCTAGCGCTTGATTCGTGCCTGACTAGGGAAGTTTAACGGCTTTTTTTTCGGGCAAGCTGCTTGCCACTCCTGCCAAAATAACCGCCATAATTCCAAGAACTTCTATCCAGCCAATGCTTTCGCCTGCAAAAATGACCCCATAAATGGCGGAAAATACCACCGTCAAATAAGACAACGCCGCCACCGTGAACTTTTGTCCCACGTGATAGGCGTGCGTCATCGCCAACTGCGCAAGCAGTCCAGTCACCCCAATGCCAATGATGTAAGGCAAACTTTGACTCGTCAACGCTTGCCAACCAAACCATGTCGCCGCGATGGCCGAAACGATGGTTGCCACTGCCGAAAAGTAAAACACAATCCGCCATGCAGGCTCACCCATCAAGGACAACTCTCGCACTTGTAGCAGCGCAAACGCGGTAAAAATACCACCACTTAAGGTAATCAATGTCTCAAGCAATCTGTCACTGGCAAAGGCAGGTTGTAGCATCAAACAAATACCGCCCAGCCCCATAAGCAGCGCCACCCATGTTTTGAGCGGTGGTTTTTCTTTGAGCCACAGGATGGATAGTAGGGCAATAAATACCACTGAGGTATAGTTTAGGGTGACAGAGGTGGCCAGTGGTAAATGACCCAAACCATAAAACGCCACCAACAAGGCCGTCGTGCCTGCCAAACTACGCTGCATATGTCCCCAAAAAAACGGCGTCTTTAGGGTTTTTTTGCGTGCTAGTGTGGTACCGAAAATGACGAGGGCAGGCAGCAAGGAGCGCCAAAAGGCCAGCTCATACTCATTCATATGCAGGTTAGTGGCGGCATTTTTGACCAAGATACTCATGGCGGCAAATAAGAAGGCAGCGATGACCATCCAAGCTGAGCCTAAAGGGATTGTTTTTATCATAAGTCGCGACAAGCAAAAAAAGGCAATTGTAACATTGCAAGCATCATACTTTTTGCCTAATTTAAACCACTGATGATCATGATATCTGATGCGGTCTTATGACTATCATGCGGACTTTGATAGGGCTAAATCAAGCCTTGATGATGAGTAGTAAATGATTCGTGTACGCTGAGCGATTGCTGTAAAATAGCACGTTTTGAAACCAATTTTATGAGTCGTCATACGGTGTTGGTATGAGCGATTGATAAGCGCTAAAGGGGTGATTGATGAGTATTCATGGTATTTTAGGCGAGCAAACCACAGACTATCCGACTGAGTATAGCCCAGAGACGCTTTATCCCATCGCGCGTAGTATGGGGCGTGATGCAATTGGCTGGGATACTGAGCAATTGAGTGTCGGTATGGATTGGTGGCAGGCGTTCGAGCTGTCTTGGTTAACTCCGCAAGGTATCTCACAAGTGGCGATTGCGCGCTTTAGCATTCCTGCCAGCTCGCCGTTTATTGTAGAGTCAAAGTCGCTTAAGCTGTAT
Organism: Psychrobacter sp. PSi21; assembly: GCF_054960615.1. Classification (NCBI taxonomy): domain Bacteria; kingdom Pseudomonadati; phylum Pseudomonadota; class Gammaproteobacteria; order Moraxellales; family Moraxellaceae; genus Psychrobacter; species Psychrobacter sp. PSi21. The sequence continues at coordinate 100,780 of NZ_JBHNYR010000006.1, read as the reverse complement.
TTGAACAGCATCAATTTTACCGAGTTTGCCAGTTGGGATGCGGTGCAAGCCTTGATTGCTCAGGATTTGTCAGCCTGCGTGCAAGCAGAGGTACAGGTGGCTTTGTTTGGCCTCAGCGATGATCTAAACGGCAAGGTGTCAGAATTATTGATTGCTCAGCCAGAGGGCATTTGTATCGATAAAGCATTGGAAAATAGCACCGATAAGGTCGCATTAACCGAGCATCCTGACGCGTCGCTGCTGCGTGGCAATGATAAAGAAGTAAGCGACGATAATATGACACATAACAGCCATCAGCCTTATAACTTTTACTCTAATTTGCTGCGCAGTAATTGCCCTGTGACCAATCAGCCCGACTGGGGTACGCTTGCGGTGTCGATAACGACAGATACACCCGTTAATGAGGCCAACATGCTGCGCTATATTTTGAGCTTTCGTCAACACAATGGCTTTCATGAGCAGTGCGTGGAGCAGATATTCGCAGACCTGAGTCGGTATTATGAGCCAAGCGTGCTTATGGTTAGGGCTTGGTATACCCGCCGCGGCGGTATTGATATCAATCCGTGCCGCGTCAGTAACCTGCGCTTACTGCCTGCGCCGAGTCGTTTGATACGCCAGTAGTGATCATTCAATACTGATATGACAGACATAAAAAAAGCGCCTAATTATGAGGCGCTTTTTTGTGCGTTGATAAATTTACTCGCAGCCCAATTTTGCAAGCATCTCATCACGGCTTAGCAGCTCTTTTTCACCGCTGCGGCGATTGACGTATTCATATTTGTCTTCTGCAAGATTACGATCAGAGACGACGATGCGATGCGGGATACCGATCAGCTCTAAATCGGCAAACTTAACCCCAGGACGCTCGTTACGATCGTCAAGTAGCACATTGACGCCTTGAGCTTTTAGCTCGTCGTACAGTGCCGTCGCCGTTTCCATCACCGTATCTTCTTTTGACTTCATCGGCACGATAGCCACTTCAAACGGCGATAGTGAGTCGTCGACATCAGGTGTCTCTGGCCAGATGATGCCATTGTCGTCATAGTTTTGCTCGATGGCGGCAGCAATGATACGGCTCACGCCAATACCATAGCAGCCCATCATCAACGTCACAGGCTTGCCCGTTTCGCCAGAGACGCTACAGCCAAGTGCTTGTGAGTATTTGTCACCCAATTGAAAGATATGACCGACTTCAATACCGCGTTTGATTTGTAGGGTGCCTTGACCATCAGGTGAGGCGTCACCTTCGAGCACATTACGGATATCAACGATGCGCGTGATGTGTGCGTCACGATCCCAGTTGACGCCCGTTGTGTGTTTGTTGATTTCGTTTGCCCCAGCGACAAAATCAGAGAGAACCGCTGCGGCGCGATCGACAAATACAGGCATATCCAAATCAACACCGATATAGCCTTTAAGCAGACCAGCAGCTTTTAGATCTCCTTCACTGGCCATGGTCAGCGGTATGTTTACTTCTTCAATTTTTTCAGCTTTGATGTCGTTTAGCGTATGATCGCCGCGCAATACCAGCGCCACCAACTGATCGTCACCCTCTGGCGTGTGACCTTGGACAATCAACGTTTTTACGGTGGTGGCAAGCGCAATGTCCAAATGCTCAGCAACCGCTTCACAGGTTGGCATATCAACGGTATCAACGTTGGTAGGTGTTTGAGTTGCAGGCTGACGCTCGCCCGTACTGATGGCTTCGGCAAGCTCAATATTGGCGGCATAGTCAGAGACAGTTGAGAAAGCGATATCATCTTCGCCACTGTCTGCCAACACATGGAACTCATGCGAGGCAAAGCCGCCGATAGAGCCTGAATCGGCCTGAACGGCGCGAAAGTCAAATCCTAAGCGGCTAAAGATGCGGGTATAAGCGTCGTACATATCTTGGTAGGTTTCAGCCAGTGAGGCTTGATTGATATGAAACGAGTAAGCATCTTTCATGGTGAATTCGCGTGCACGCATCACCCCAAAGCGCGGACGAATCTCGTCACGGAATTTGCTTTGGATCTGAAAAAAGGTTATTGGCAACTGCTTGTAACTGCGCAGCTCGCCTTTTGCCAGATTGGTGATCACTTCTTCATGTGTTGGCCCAAGGACAAAGCTGCGATCATGACGGTCTTTAAAGCGCAACAACTCAGGACCGTAATCTTCAAAACGGCCGCTGGTTTGCCATAGCTCAGCAGGCTGGGTCATCGGCATCAGCAGTTCTTGGGCATCGATATTTTGCATCTCTTCACGAACAATGCGCTCAACCTTTTGCAAAATGCGCAAACCCATCGGCAACCAAATATACAATCCAGAAGCGATTTTGCGAATCAGACCGGCGCGCACCATCAACTGGCTTGAGGCGATATCGGCATCACTTGGGGTTTCTTTTAGCGTGGCAAACAAAAACTGACTGGCTTTCATAAATAAAGCGTAACCTTATCTTTGACAGAGTAAATAACAAGTAGGGTGCTGAGCGTTTGACTCAGAGAGTGACGAGCGCTATAAGCTTACCTTGGTAGCCACTCACCATCATGACATTGTGATAGATATGATGGTGAATACACGGTAATGGATGTATCAGCGAGCTGCTCTTTCAGCGCCTATGGTAGGTTGACAGAGAGACGCTGACATTTCATCGAAACAATTAAGCTATGTTAGGTAAACTTAGCCTCAGACGCAATGATTTTTTGCGTTTTCCTATTAAAAGCGTGCTCATAGCGATATACACCGAACCATAATAGTATATTGCGTTGGACAATAGTCTCAAATTAGCACTGCGCACGCACCAGTTTTATGGGATAGTAAAGAAGGGCATACCATCATCACGATGAGTCAATATGTCAATCTATCAACGGTCATGACAGACACCAACCAAATATAGGGGCGCTCATATGACAGAGTCTGATAACCGCATACCCAAACGCGTCTGGTTTTTGGTTATTGCCAGTATTGCGGTATTGATTGCTGCTTTTTATGTGTCAAGTCAGCATAGTGAGGAGGCCGAGATTGAGACCATCACCCGAGACGGTGTGGTGACGCAAATCCAGCGTCTCAATCGTTTGCAAACGGTTGCCTTTAGTGTCGATACGGTAGTGACCAGTCAGCGTCAAGGCAGCTGGATGCGCTTGTGGCAAGATGAGCAAAAGGCATTATTTATCGCCCATGGTCGCGTACAGGCGGGTATTGATTTGAGCGCCTTAACGCCTGATATGGTGCAAGTGACTCCGCCCGTAGCCCTAGATGACAATGCGCTCTCTACAGGAGCGGAAGGTAATGCGGCAGCAAATTTACCGCAGATTCACATCACGTTGCCACCTTCTGAAATCTTTGCAGTCTATTTGGATAATATGGAGGTCTATGACTGGCAAACCGGTATTTTTGGTATGACGCAAGTTGATCCTAAGATACTGGATCAAGCGCAGCAGATGGCCAAAAAAGAAGTGCTTGAGCGCGCTTGTCGCGGTGAGGTGATGACCATGGCGATACAAAATGCCCAAGCACAAGTGCAGCAGTTGTTTGCCTTAACAGGGGCAGTAGTTACCGTCAGCACTCAAGGCGCAGGTGCGTGCCAGATGCCAGTGACAGGGTGATGCTTCTTTACTGAGCATTGCTTATTTGGCGATGCAGATGGCTTTGTACTTCAAATAAGCAGACACAAAAAACACAGACTGGTTACCAAGCTGTTAATGTAAAACGGTTTGTTGCATTGATAGTATAGACGGCCTGATACAGAGCTTAAGAGGCATCGTGCTTACGTCTGTCATGCTCTACAATGAACAAGCACCCGTTAAACGCAGCATAATAATATGACTATCGTGCGGTTTGGAGAGGTTTTATGAGTCGCCCCATCTATCAAGGTCAAGATAACCTAAAGAAAGTTTTACGCACGGCGCTCGTGGGTATCAGGCCTGCCGATCAGGTATTGCTTAAAGGCTATCTGCGCATATTACTACGTTTGGAAGCGGACTTGGAATGGGTTGCGGCCAATCATCCTCAAGTTGACCTATTTTTTATCAGCAATGACTTTCGTGATGCTGCCAGTGTGGTCAAGCTATTATCAGAGCAGGCACAAAAGCCTGTGCTTTATGTCAGCCGATCGGACGATGACGAAGGCCGCATGGCGGATAATCAAATCGTCTTACCGCTCAAAACCATGACCGCGCTCAACAACTGGCTGATGACCTCCATACCTGTACTTAAAAAAGCAGGCACCGCGACCAGTATTTTGCAGCAACATGATAAGACAGAAAACACGACTCAAACCACGCCGCCGCCACCTGTTGATGCCAGACCTGAACCGCCACAAGTCAAAAACGCTATCGTAAGTCCCCCAGAGCCGATTGTAACGACAGAAGCAGTCGCTGCTCCTGTCACCAAACCAGTAGCGCAAAGTTATCAAAGCGTCATTGAGCTGATCCAAAAGCTGCAGCAGCGGCCAGAAGGGCTGTACGAAATCAGCAGTTATCACGACGATCAGGAGCAAACCCTTGCTATTGTAGAGCCAAGCCGCGCCCGCGTTTGGCTGTCCAAAGTCGCTGATACTGCCACATTGCCGCTAACCTTAAAATGGCAACTCAAAGCCGCCCAAACAGAGCGTCCAGCGGACATAGACTCCCATGATATGCTGCAGTGGCTTTGGCAGTACGGATGGCAACATGCTGGCGTGTTATTGCCGCTGATTCATGATGATGCGACATACCAGCTGCGCTATTGGGTCAAGCCTGCGCTTGCAGTAAAAGCGCGCAGTGCAGGTGGTCGCTTGGTCACTGGTAAAGACCGTCAAGAGATTTTGCGGGTGATGACTGCTATAGAAAATGCGCCGCGCAACGTTACCCAGCTGGCGCACCGTGCCGATATTTCCGTCGGCGCTGCCAAAAAAATTATCGCAAGCTTGCTGTTTTCGGGCAGCTTACAGTCTGACAATTATCGTAATCTTGATCATCGTATCAGTTACACTGCGAATAATGCCGCCCCACCATCAGATGCTGCAGTAGTTGAGCCACCAGCACCAGTAGCGGCCATGGAAGAGACAAGGGTGATGGAGACAAATATGCAGCCATCAGCACCCAAGCAGATGACCCTAGATGAGGTATTGGCAAAACGCGCGCGCGGAGAGACCAGTGCTCAGCCGACCTCGAGCAGCATTGAGCTTACCAGCCGTACACCAGATACGGCTGCTACTGATACCAGCCAAGCGCCAGCACCGTATCAACAAAACAAAAAAGGCTTCTTATCCCGCTTACGCGACAAACTTGGCATAGCGTAATGTAATCACCAGTCGCCGCGCCCATTAAGACTCGGTCACCACCTCAGCGTCGGCACTAACAGCATCGAAACTGGTTATCGTATTATCCTGAATCAAATCAATGGTGCTACCCCCCGCATGACTCACCAATTGGATGTTGCCATCGGCTGAGCGATAAGTGGGGTTGTTACCCTGTCCTTCTGGTGCGCTGAGTGTCATTTTTGGCTGGTTGGGGCGAGTGACGATGGCATTGAGCAACCCTGCAGCTGACGTTTCAAAAACAACTGATAGGCTATCACCTGCGGTACTCTTATAACGTACATCAGTGATTTGTGCGCCTTTGATTGCCTGTTCTGGATTGGGCGCTGTACCAGTATTACTTGGTGCAGCGACAGTGCCTCCAAGATCTTGCTCTAATTCAGTCAAGCTCACATCACGCTCTGAATCAATATCAGTCTGCGTTACATTTTGAGCGTCATCTGCATTGCTGTTTTCAGCTTTATTTACATTGATATTTGTGGTTACTGGCATGGTCTGTGTTGACGTTTCAGATGGTGTTTCGGTAGGTGCTTCAGGTTCTGGCGTTTCTTGACAGGCAGTTAGCAGAAATAGACTCAAAAAAATAGCAGAAGCCTTGAGAAAGTGAACCTTAGCGTTTGTTGAGCTTGGTAGTTTTGAGAAGAAAGTGGTCATAATCAGGTTTATCCGTTAATAGCGCGCTATATCAATGTGGCAATTTGCGAGGGTCAACCTGCCAGTTAATGACCCTATATTATTATGTATTGACCGTAATAACCAGCTTGCGCTGTCCGCTATATCCAGTCACGTCTCTATGCTCACATAAGTAAACCCCTTGCCACATGCCCAGACCCAACATACCATCGATCAGTGGAATGGTTAAACTGACGCCCAGCACCATGCTTTTAAAATGAGCGGGCAAGTCATCTGACCCTTCTAGGGTATGACGATACTCTGGCTGATCGGCGGGGGCGATTTTATTGAGCCATTCCTCAGTATCTAGTCTCACGTCTGGGTCAGCATTTTCATTAATCGTGAGACTGGCTGAGGTGTGCGGCAAGAATAAATGAACCAACCCTGCTTTGTTAGAGTGAGGTATTAGCTGAGCACTGGCTGCTTCGATAATTGGCGTGATGATATGAATACCACGGGCATAAGTGGGTAGGGTAATGGTGGTTTGATGATAGCTCATGTTGTTGTCTCACTTAATTTTTAGACTATCGGCTGCCATGCCACTTTCTTTATAGACATCATCTAGATACCGGCGGCTAGCAAGTAGCTTGTCCACGACACCGCTTTGGCTTTGGGTGTTGAGCTTCTGCGAAAAATCTAGAATGGAGGTTAATTGCTCAAGCACCATATCATAGCTGGTATTTTGTTTATCCGTATCAATCAGGACAGTTTTTGCATAATGAGTGTCGAGGCTCAGATAGTCAGTAATCAATTCTGGCACACGGGTCGCAATGAGCTTATTGAGCGTGAATAACTGTGATTCGGTAATTTGCTCATGATGGGTAGACTCATATTGCTGCCCGATAGCATCCATAATGGCTCGAAACGTGTGCGGGACTTGCTCATCATAGAGCAATTTTACAAAAGGGTGATGCGCTGAAAAATGGATAACATTGAGACCATGACTGGGTTCGTTATTTGTCTTTTCTCTTGACGCCATCTGCGCTTGAGATTGGTCAGCCTTAATACTTGCTGCTGCTAAATACTCTTGATGACGCTGTGCCATATCCATTTGTGTATGCTTAGATTTTTCTTTTATGACAAAAAATATAGGTACAATAAGGATCAGGCTAAGCAAAATGAGTAAGGTAAAAAAAGACATGTCAGGACTCTGTCGTTAAGAATGCTATTTATTTAAAAGATAATTTTTAGCTTACAATATAGCATGGTTGTGTTATTTTAAGGCGAAACAAAGGTTGATAAAATACTTATCTGACCACAGGGTTTGCCTAATTATAATTGAGGATAATAATGAATAATGACACGATTACCAAGAGTCAGCTCGCCGCTTATAAGCCGACTACCGCTTATGTAGGGACGTCTTGGGCCGTTATGTTGGTCGGTGTCCTTGCGTATTTACTGGGACTATGGAATGCTCAAAGTATGTTGTTAAATGAGAAGGGCTATTATATTGCGGTGTTGGCACTTGGGCTGTACTCTGCCATCAGTCTGCAAAAAACGCTACGTGATCGTAGTGAGGGTATTCCAACGACCAATATGTATTATTTCATTAGCTGGGCGGCGCTTGGTTTGTCCATTGCGCTTATTGCCCTTGGTCTTATGAATGCAGGCAGTTTGAGCCTCAGTGAAAAAGGGTTCTATATGATGGCGTTTACCATGAGTTTGTTTGCTGCGGTCACCATTCAAAAAAACACTCGTGATGAAGCGCAGATTCGAACCTTAACAGCACCATCAGCTGTCATTGATAACGATAGTAGCGCGAAAATTACTCATCAAGCGTCACGCGAGCCTGAGGCTAGCAAGTCATTGTTTGGCGCTGTTAAGTCAAGAATGGAGAGCGGTGAGTAAAAACTATTTGGCGAGAAATCATCTAAGTCAGCGGCGTCTGTAGACGTGTACGATTGGGCGATAGACGTGCAAGCATCGCATTAGATAGCGGCGCAAATGACCCTAGCATCATACCTGCTAATGCCTCAGCACAGATGGGTGCCAACGCATAGCCTTTTGCACCCATTGCGCTCATCGTCCAGATCCGCTGACTGTTGGTTAGTTGCCCAACGATTGGATGATAGTCAGGCGTTTGGGTGCGAATGCCAGCGCGCCCTTGCCATAAGCTCGTATCGGCTGGCACGATAGATTCCATCTCAGGAATGGCAGCAACGAGCTTGTCCCGGCTAATTTGGTGTTCTTCAGGGCGTATGTCAGTACCCGTATCATTACGGATAAAGCTCGCGCCTAATAATAGGTATGGCTCGCCAGCGGTGACAGTGTTTAGCTCATCATCGCCAGTCTGTGCGTTGAACAGCGCACAGTAACCACTATATTTAAGCGGTATTTTAGGCAAATTTGTCAGTTGCTCTACGTCAGGTGTAAACCAAGACAGCTGACCACGAATTTTACGGCAATCAAAAATACGCTTATCTAATTGATTACTCTCAAAGGCGGCGCAAATAACGACATTATCAGCAAGAATAGAGACAGTCTCCTGATTTTGATTGCTGCCTTCAATACACACTTGCTGTTCAGTTTCGTCAATTTTACTCACGTCTAATTGCTGAAAACAAATGAGTGGATGTGTCAATATAATAGTTTTCAATGCTTGCGGATTGACCAAACCAGACTGTGGTAAGTATAAGTTCTCTGATAAGTCTTGTGCTTGCAACCCACTAATATTCTGCGCTTGCTCATGGGATAGCGTAGTTGCCATCTCATCAGGATAATCTGCGATTTGCTCGGTGCCAATATTGGCTTTTATCAGTAAATCAAGCGCAGCAGTCAGTTCAAGTACTGGCGCTGTATTGAGCTTTATTGCTTTTTGATTGAGGTCTCGGTACAGTCTGCTGCTATAGAGATAGCCGATGGTGTGCAAATGCTCGTCAACGTGGTGAATAGGCGTCATTTTGGGCGCAAGCAATGCTCGAGGGTTGCCTGACGCCCCTGCCAAAGGCGCTGATTTATCTAATAAGGTCACAGTAATACCGCGATTGGCAAGCGACCAAGCCGTTAGCAACCCTGAGACACCTGCACCAATGACGACAGTGTGATTAAAGGTGCTATCTGTTGTTATCTGCTTCGCATCGTGGCTTTCGTTATCACAGCTTTTATCATCACTAGCAACGTCAATATGGTCTGCACCGGTCATGATGGCGGTCAGCATTTCTCGCTTTCGACCAAAACCTTTTACCTTTTTGATGTCAAAGCCATGTTCCTTGAGCCCACGCTTGACGATGCCTGCACAGCTATAAGTGGCGGCGGTGGTATGCGTACGCGATAGACGCTGCATCTGTGCAAAGATACTGTCAGCCCACAATGTACTGTTGCAAGAAGGCGCAAAGCCATCCAAAAACCACGCATCGATATGAGGCTGAGGCGCAGACTGCTGAGGGTGATCTATTGCCAGTTTGCTAAGACTCTGGGCTGCATCACCAAGCCATATATCGACCGTCAGATTATCATAAGAGAAATCCAAACGATGACAGCCTGCGATGAGAGGCGGATACGCTGCCAAAAGTAGCGCAATCAACGTTACAAGCTCAGGCGCACGCTGACCCCATAGGGCAAGTATGTGCGTCAAATCTGCAAGTGGTATCGGGAATTTTTCAGTGGTAATGAAATGTAGGCGAGCATCTGCCAGTTGTGGGTGGGTATCGCGTAGCTGTCGCCATAACTGCCACGTCGCTAAAAGGTTAAGCCCAGTACCAAAACCCAATTCAGCAATCGTAAAACATTGCTTTGGTGCAAGGCGCGCTAAGCGATCAGGCAGCTGATTGTGCTCTAAAAACACATGACGCGTCTCCGCCAAGCCGTCAGCATGAGAGAAGTAGACATCACCAAACTCACCAGAGACAGGCACTCTATTGCCAGTGTCATCGGTCTGCCAGTCGATGTGAGCAGGTGTGATGGTACGGGCTTGTTCGTCAGCACTCATAGTGGCCGTTGTTGCTTTAGCGGAGGTTTTGGAATGGGACATAAATCGTTACGCCAGTTGGATCAATCAATAAAGATGGCCGCCAATAGAGCACGGCTGTGAGACTGTGGTTTGCTATATGACCACTATTACCAACGTGTGCGCCGTGATAAAATCAGCCATGATATTAGCGCTCCAATAGCAATGCTAACCAGTGTGGTCAGTGCGCCATATAAGAACAGTTGCCCCTTACTTTCATAGATCAGCACATTGACTTGGGTTTGTAAGTCAGTGACCTGCCGCTGCAGGGTAGCATTACGACGGAGCAATTCCTGATTGGTCGCTGCTAAGGTCTGATTGGATGGCTGCAGGGTTTGTTGTAAGGTTGGCGGCGTAGCGGTCACAGGAGATACTGCCGTATCGGACTCTGTTTCTATATTGGCATCAGCCGCCACGGTTGGTGATGTGGCAACAGTACTGGGCGCTGCATGCGCGCCCAGTACTGTTGCAAGGAGAATAAATAAGACTGCAAAGCGCTGCCCCGTATGGGCAGGCAAGCGGCGATAAGTCACGACGATGAAACCTGCTTATCAGCCTGTGGTAGCACATGAATAAAGGGCTTGATGTCCACATGACTGTAGACGCCATCACGCAGATAAGGTTCTTCATCGGCCCATGCCTGCGCCGCCTCAAGTGAGTCAAATTCAGCGATAACCACGCTGCCTGACATGGCACTTTGACCATGCTCAATCGGTGTTGGCCCTGCGACAATGAGTCGCTGCTCGCTGTCAAGTGCTTGCAGGCGCGCCAAATGCTCTGTGCGGGTCAGTTGGCGCTGGGCGGCGCTGTCTGCAACATCGTGACCGATAATGACAAATAAAGACATGATAATTCCTTGATTAGAGAAAGGTATAGTATAATGGATGTAACCGAAGCGAGGTAATGATCAAGACCATGTCCAAAAAATGAATACCGACAGCGCCACTTAGCATAACTGCGTGACCATTAATCCATGGCTAATGCTTACTTTTTTCATAAAATAGCAGAAGGTATGCCTTTTATTGATACTGAGCATGGCGCATGATAGATGCGGCTTATTTAGTGGTTTTATCCATTAATTCAGGGTTGACGTGCTTCTTTAATACCATAAATTGGGCAGCCACAAATATCAACATGATCGGTATCCAGCCGTAAGTTTTAAAATTAATCCATGCCTCATCAGACATGGTAAATGCGGTCAGATAATGTAGGACACCCATCAACGCAAAAAACATCGCCCAAGCGATAGTCAGTTTTTTCCAACCACGCATTGACAGTATAAACACATCTTTCATGGCCAGCTGCATCAGTGGCTTATTGATCGCCGCACTGACCAATAAGGTGACGGCAAATAAACCGTTAATAATCGGTGATTTCCAGCGCAGATACACATCATCGCGTAGCAATAGCGTACCACCACAAAAGACGATAGTAAGCAGCAGCACAATCCATTGTTGCTTATCAAATTTGCCTTTTTGACGAATAAAATGAATCGCATAAATAATAATGGTTGCAATCAGTAATGCCCCTGCTGCTGCTAAGATACCGCTATGACGTGCAGCGATAAAAAAGGCAATCAGGGGAATGAAGTCTAATAAGGCTTTCATAGCAAAGGGTGTATCCAACAAAAACGTATGGGGTAGTTTACACGTCTACTGTCCCAAAAAAAAGCAATCAACCGCACAATACGGCGATATAAAAGACTGACAGAACAATACTTTTTACCGATACCTGATGCGCGTGATGCTGACAACGAACCATTATTTACTATTATGAATAGCCATCACGCTCAAAGCTAGCGCACCACCAATATCCGTTATGGCACCGATTGCCAACCACACACATTTTTATACCCCCATTTTATTTAAAAGCATTAAGGTTTACCTTATGAAAATTGATTTACATTGTCACAGTACTTGCTCAGATGGCACTTATGCACCCGCAGACGTGGTGCAGCGTGCGCATATGGCAGGGGTAAATGTATTGGCACTGACCGATCATGACACCTTGCTAGGCATTGATGCGGCGCGAGAGGCAGCGACGGCGTGCGGTATGATGCTGATTAATGGTGTGGAGATCAGCTGCGAGCATACGCTCAGCGGTGGCTATGGTAAGAATAAATCCACGACCAAAATCATTCATGTTTTGGGGCTGGACTTTACTGACCGCGCGCAGATGCACGCCACTTTGCAGCAACTACAAGACAGCCGTGCAATGCGGGGTCAGCGCATCACTCAGAAGCTCAGTGAGCTGCTGTCAATTGAGTACGAGGCGTTGTGGCAAGATATCCTGAATAAGGCTGGCAACAATCCGCAAGCAGTCGGCCGCGCTCACATCGGCCAAGTACTACACGAGCGAGGGCTGGTCAAAACGGTACAGCAAGCCTTTGATAAATATCTAGCTGACAACAAACCTGCGTATGTGGCGATTGAAGCCCTGACCATGCAGCGCGGCATTGAGCTGATTCAGGCGTGTGGTGGCAAAGCGGTTTTGGCACATCCAACGCGTTATCACCTCTCGGCAACCCGCGTGCGCAAATTAATTGCTGAGTTCGCGGCGCTTGGCGGTGATGGTTGCGAGTTGCCCGCTGCCAGTGAGCCACTAAGCACTCGCAAAATGGTTGATCGTAGTATCGCTGAGCATCAGTTATCAGTATCGATAGGCAGTGATTTTCATGGCAGTACGATGCCGTGGCGACGCATCGGGGATGTGCCAGTTATACACCCTGAGCAGCAAGGCATCTGGCAATCATTTGCCGCGATTTGAGTGGCGTAGCACCGCAAGAATTGTTGATAGTGAGCGGTGATAGATATGGTACAGTGAAATGATAATAGTCGCATAGGCTGCCACACCCAATAGCGTATTTGGCGACTTCTTTTTTATACATATGTGGTAGTGTAAACATGGCAGTATCGATACATCAGCTTAGCTATACTAAGCTCTCGCATATTATATTCGAGTGGCAGGCGGCAGATAAAGCGTCACTGCTTGCTCTGTTTATTTTGATGGAAACCACCATGCATTGGTTGTGGTGCTTGTTTGTGTGGATGTTCCAAGGCGCTTATGGCGACTATGTGCAGATGACCTTGCTCTATATCATGTGGGCAGGCATCACCGTTTTTTTGGCATTTTTTTGGTGGCTGGTTGGCTATCTGTCACGCATCAAAAACGACAGTCAGCGTCTGTATTATTGGCAAGTGATATTGATTGTCAGTTATAGCTTATACATCTCTGTTATTATTCTGGTGATGGGTTACAGCAGTTTGATGGCAGGTGTGTCGCTGGTGGGTGGAGCGATGCTGGGTATGATGCTGATACGGCGACGCTATATTTGGCGCGCTTTTTTGCTGCAACTTTTTTTAATTATGTTTGCCGCGATTGCGCCTTACTTTGGTATTGATTTGCCCAATTTACGTCAAATCAACATTGCAGCGTCGCCGTTTCATATCCACAATCACCTCAGTTATAACGATACGTTAAACATCGAAAATGCGATTGCTGTATCTATTTTTCATAACAACACATTAGTACTGGACGATCTGCACCATTTGCATCAACTGTCGGCGCTGTTTTGGCGCATGACCCATATGTATTTTGCCGTGCCCAAAGCCATTTTTATGGTTTACGTGTTTCGTACCTTGCTGCTGATATTAGATGACAGCAAAGCTGAGATTTTGCATCATGCCAACCAAGATGAGCTGACCAAGTTACACAATCGCCGTTATGGACTCAGCCAAATGTGTGAGGCCGTCATTAATACCGAGACGGGGCAAGACTATAGCGTTATTTTATTGGATTTGGATTTGTTTAAGCGTGTCAATGATACCCATGGTCATGAAGTGGGCGATCAGGTGCTGTGTGAGGTGTCCCATATTTTATCTGGAGCATTTACCGAAACCCAAATTATCAGCCGCTACGGTGGTGAAGAGTTTTTGATCGCGCTACCCGGTATTGATCATCATAGTGCCATGACGGTTGCTGAGCAGCTACGTGGTGATATCGCCATGCACACGGTTAGAGTCAATGCTGCTATCGAGTTCCAGATGACCGCTTCATTTGGGGTATATACGTTAACTTATGATGAGCTGGCACAAGTTGTTTATGGCAAAAAAGCGGATACAGCGGCCTATACTCATACCAAGCTGGGTTCACGTAAGGTAACCGCTGAAAAAGCATGGGAGGAGATACTGACCCAATTGTCTAACGATATCTGTCAGCGTTTAATCAGCACAGCAGACAAAGCGCTATATGAAGCCAAAGATCTTGGTCGCAATCAGGTGGTCAGCGCCAACACTTTGATAGAGTACGGGGTCATCGAAGCGCCGCGTTTTGGCGGCGGCTCCAAAGATTGCTAAGATGAAACATACCTCATAAGTGTAAATGCTGCACCAAGCTTACCAGTACACTGGTGGCAAAGCTGCCAGTAGGCAGCGTAAAGTCTACTACCAATAGATAATTAGGTGCGTCTGTTTGTAGGTCTTCTTTGGTATCAGCATCCAGCCATTGCCAAGATAATCCCTCAATGGGCAAACGAAGCGCACGGCGCTGGGCTTTGACTTCTTGCTGCAGCAGACCGTCCGCCAAGCGCGTGAGTAACGGATCAGCCGTTACTACCATTCGCTCAAGCTGTGCTGCTGCGCCACCGACCTTGTCATTGTGTGTGCCCCACAGCACGCCAGTGGGGTGAATATCCCCCACTTTTACCCGCGCCCGCAGCGCATCATCCATCTGTTCACTGGCAAATATTGAGCCTGATCCTGCCAGATTGAATACTTCTCCTGCCAGTCCTGTGTTCCAATTTCCATCACGTACGCGCGCGGCCAAAATCTGATTGAATATCAAACTGCGCGCGGCCGACAGTTGCATGGTGTGCTGCTCACGTGGGGCGCGCTTGCGTTTGCTCTTACGTGGGGCCGGCACAGGTTTTTGTGCAGCGCGCGCAAACAATGCCAGAGCTTCTGTGATGTTATTGCCATGATGTCCAAAGCGCTGCGGGCCAAAATAGTTGGGTACACCTTGCTGCGCAATCACTGCCAGATGTGCATCGACCGCTTGGCGTAAGTTGTCGGTCGGTGTCCCTAGCTTTGCATTGAGCGCTCGCAGGGTGATGGTGAACTGATTGGCACGGTGTGCGCCGCGATTGAGCTTTTTGTTATGCCACTGCTGATCAAGGATCTCAATCTGCTCATTCGTGCCCAACTCACTAGGCGTAAAATCGCCTTCTGGTAACTGGCGATTGGGAATGCGCAAACTGAACCACTGCGTGGTGAGCGCATGGCGATCTTTGAGTCCCGAGTAGCCTACATCACGTAGCGCGATGCCCGCCCATTCGGACAACAACTTGGCGACATACGCGGTATTCATACCGATTTTTTGAATGTGTAACCACAAATGCTCGCCTTCGCCTGTAAACGTAACTTCCATACATTCATGCACCACAAAGTCAGTGGTCAAGGTCTTGTAGCGCGCATCATGAAGGGGCGGGGTGACTGGTTGCGGCAACGACGCACTGTCCGTCATGGCACTCACATTTATCGTATCTAAAGCGGGATGCTGATGATCAGTTTGAAAAGTAGTCATAGGATAATCTGTATATGAATAAAAGCAGTGATAAAAAAAATGGGTTACGTTTTGCAACGAGGCTGTCATACAAAAAAACATCGTCATAAAAAGTGACTTGCTATGATGAAGACAGTTTTTAGCGTTTGGTTTGACATCGTAACGGTGAGGCAAGCCGTGACAAGCATACGATTGCCAAGTCGTTTTTGTCCGCAGTCAGCCATTAGCCAAGCAGCGCCAGCTGTCGTATCACGCCGCATAGCCTTATTCAATAACCACAGCCAATAACAATTAAAACATCAGCCAAGGACAGACTATGACTCAAGTAACCATGAACAAAGCCGACATTCCAAGTGGCGGCATGAAATCATACAAGCAAGATGATGATAGTATCATTTTAATTACCCGCGATGACAGTGAGTTCCGCGCTTTTGATGGCAAATGCCCTCATGCTGGTGCGGATTTGGGCGACGGCCTACGCTGCGGCAATCGCGTGGTTTGTCCTTGGCATCATGCAAGTTTTGACAGTCGCGATGGGTCGCTCCTAGAGCCGATAGCGACGACAGGCTTGACCCAGTACGAGATCACTGATGATGGCGACAGCATAATGGTCAATACCTCAGCTAAGCTAAACACATCAGTAGAGAGTGATCAACTGAACGATACGCACACCATCATCGTGGGCGGCGGCGGGGCGGGCTTTATGACCGCTACTCAATTGCGTCAAGGCGGCTATGGTGGCAAAATCACCATGATCAGTAAAGACGATACTGCGCCTTATAATCGTCCGCTATTGTCCAAAGCATTTTTGGCAGGGAATATGAGCGAAGACAAGTTGCTGTTAGGCGGATCAGAGTGGGCAAGTAGCAATAATATTGATTTGCGCCTCAATCAAACGGTCAGCGAGGTATTGCCTAATAAAGCGAGCATTGTGATAGAAAATGACAATGGTGAAAGTGAGCGGCAGACGGCGGACTTTTTGGTAGTGGCAACGGGCGCGACGCCGATTGTTCCGCCTATCGATTGGGCGGATATGGACGGCGTCTATACCCTGCGCAGCATGGCAGATGCCAAGTTGATCAAAGCGGCCAGTCATGATCAGCGTGTGGTCATTATCGGTACAGGGTTTATCGGACTTGAGACCGCTTCAGCACTGGCGCAGGCAGGTACGACGGCCTCTATCACCGTGATCGGGCAAGACAAACGCGTGATGGGCAACATCGTCTCAGAAACGGTAAGTAACGCCTTGATTAAACTCCATGAAGAAAAGGGCATCAACTTTGTCTTTGACGCTACTGTAAACGCAATCACCAAGATTGAGCGTCAAGCAGACAACGATGGAGATCAAGACACTTTTTCACAAGTAGGCGGTGTGACACTGGCGAATGGCGAGCATATTGATGCTGATATCGTGGTCTTAGGTACGGGCGTATCGCCGCGCACGGAGATATTGCATGAGGTCAATGACCCCGATGGCGTGCAGGTCGATGAGCGTCTAAACCTACGCGATGGTGTCTACGCGCTGGGTGATATTGCCAAACCCACCAATCAAATGGGACGTATGCGCATCGAGCATTGGCGCGTGGCGCTCCAGCACGGTATGGTCACCGCCGCAACCATATTGAATGACGATAATGTCGACACATTAGAGACGCGCATTCCATTCTTTTGGACCATGCAATATGGCAAAAGCCTACGCTATAGCGGTCATGCCCAGACACCTGAGCACAATGTCTTGTTTGGTACACCAGATACGCTCGACTATATCGAATATTATTTCGATGACGAAGGCGAGGACACACGCGCCAGTGCCGCAAGTACGCTTGGACGCGACAAGGAGCTGGTGGCGTTTTCTGAGCTGCTGCGCCGTGGTCATGCACCAACGCGCGCCCAGCTTAACGCAGGGTTTGATATGATTGATCAGGCACATGTGTTATCGCGCTAGAACTATAGACAAATATGTACTAATATTTAAGCTGGCTTAGTATGCTAAGCCAGTTTTTCTATATAAAAGGGAAATTATAATATGAATAAAGGCAATGTGAGCAAAGACTCCGTATTTTTACGCCAGGCCAAAGCGGACGATATTAGCGCGCTTGAGCAACTATTAAACTGCTGCTATCGAGAGACGGCTGGCTGGACCAATGAAGCCGAGCTTGTCGGTGGTATCCGTACCACGCCAGATGAATTACTGCGTATCATCGATGATTCTGCTCACTACCTGTTTGTCTATCCAAAGACCGAAACAGGCGCACGTGAGGCAGCTGAAACAGGCGAGCTGCTTGGCTGTATCGCTGTCGATATACAAAGTAGTGAGGCTGAAAGCGTAAAAGACGATGGTAAAAAGGCCTATATCGGCATGTTTGCGGTGCATCCCAAATTGCAAGGGCTGGGCATTGGCAATGTCATACTACAGGCGGCTGAGACGTTTGCGACAAAGCATCTACAGAGTGACAGCGGGCTTGATAAACAGCCTGCGCGCCTGACCATGTCTATCCTTAGTCATCGCCCTGAGCTGCTCGCGTACTATGAGCGGCGCGGCTATCAGCTGACGGGTGCGCGTATTCCGTTCCCTAATGATGGGAAAAACGGTGAGCCCAAACAGCAAGGACTACAGCTGCTGACGCTAGAAAAGATAGTCAATACAGAGGCTCTCTAGTTGATCAACGTAAAAAATGCCGAAAAGTTAAAAATAGCCCTGCACTCAGTAACAAAAATGCCACGATGATCAAGCGCTTAAACCAATTAAACGCTGGCAAGCGCGTGGCGTTGTCATCAGATATCAAAAAAATGAACAATCCAATCAGACTGGCAACTAAAGTCAAAATGCCTAGCCCAATTGGTAAAATAAATAAATACACCTGCCACATCATCGCTTTCACCGTCTATATTTTTAATTGGCATGATAACAGTATCTGCGTCTGACTGTCTGTAGGGGTAAGTCGTCACGGCACTACTCATATTCAATCTATACTAACTCTCGTATTTTGTTTATCATTGCAACCTTTATTATTTATAAGCGACACATGATAGGAGAATCGTATGATAAGTCACGCTGTAGCTCAGTTTGCTGATAAGAGTTGGTTACCACCGAGTTTGGCGCTGATATTGATAGCGCTCTCCCATGCGTCTTTTGCACAAACCTATCAAATTACCGATTTTTCTGACGATTACTATGCCATTATCAAATCCGAACTAAGCGGCGAAACGAATAGCGTTGTAGAAATAAGAGACGCAAAAAATAAGCGTGTCCTAATCCGCCAGCCTGCTTATATCGATATTGACGACGAGCTGGACAATAGCAAAGCGAGCGGATTGGATGACAAAATCAGTGCCAATGTCGTGAGCCTACCTTATGGGGAACATAGCGTACTGATTTATCAGGATTTTAATTTTGACAATAAAAACGACATCGCTATTAAAGATGGATATGGTGGTTGTTATGGCGGACCGTCTTACCAAATATATTTAAGAGCGGGTAACGGCTTTACTTATAGCAAGGCATTTACCGAGCTGGGTCAGGGTTATTGTGGTTTTTTTGGTGTGAATAAAAAAGACAAAACCTTAAGCACCATGACTAAAAGCGGCGCAGGATGGCACCAATACTCAACCTATACAGTCATTGATAACGAGCCTGTGGCGACGAATATTAGAGAGGAGGAGTATGGAAGCGAGCATGGGATGATTGCTGTCACCGAGCATACGCGTATCAATGGCGAGATGAGCACAGCGTATTATGAAAAGTTGCCATGGTACTATGTCACAGACACTGAGGAGCGTCATGAAGCGGTTTATCAGTTTGAATTAAATAATGGCAATAAGATGATTATTGATGATACCAACGCTGACACTCTTGTTTATGCTTTTGCTGACAAAGAAGATCGTATAGAGCTGTTTTATGATGGAGACTTTGACTACGATGCCTCGGAGAACCGATTAAGCTTTACCAATAAATCGATACGCTATCAAATCAATGATCAAGGCATTACCGTCCTATTGCCAAACAAGCAGTTTTTCTTACCAGCAAAACCAAACAGTATCCAAGGCGATCTGCACAATGTGGCGCAATTAAATAATGTTAAAGTGAAGTAAAACTACCACATCATCGTTTTCACCGCCTACGTTTTTAATTGGCATGATAAACGTATTGACGTTTGACTGTCTGTCAGGTCAGCATTTTACTATGAGTTTTGTTTTGACTTTAGGGCGTGTCTTCAATTTAAACGTTAATAACTAAATGGGCTAGAAATGGCTAAATTTTTGGCAAACGGTGTCAAATAGCTGGTTAATATCTCGATATTATCTGCGCTATTTTCCTTGTTTGCCTTTAATTTATCTCATTTTTATCACCATTTTTAAAATGAAGACACGCCCTAGTCATACTGAAATTGTCTTAGTAATAACGAACCTTTTCATCTATATAAAAATTTTATAAGCAAATATCGAGAAAATAAGTTGGGTTTTTAGCAATACTTGTGTATATTTGCTTAACATTTATATAACATTCGAGGGTAGAACGATGCGTTTGCAGCAATTGGCAATGATTGGACTATTGACGCCTTTATTAATCGCTTGTTCCAATGCGCCATCAGACAATGACGTTCAGGCGTTGATAGAAGCGCAATATGAACAGGCAAATACCATGATGGCGGATGCGGTCGCCGACATGAGTGATGATAAAGACGTACAATCTATAAGTGAGATGACGAGAAGCATGATGCCAAAGCTTGAAAGCGTCGAGGACATCAATTGCGCTGAAGCAGATGGCAAAAATACGTATGTGTGTACTGCTAACATCATGCAAACCATCGCAGGCAATAGCCGTACCAACAAGACCAGCTTTAAAATCTATCAAGTCAACGATGAGTGGGTGCTGGGTAATTAATTCAGAAGCTCACTCACCAACGAACGCGCTCGACTGGCTGATCATCAACGCCGTCTATACGATAGCGCGGCGGCGATAAAACAACAGCCCCGGAATCGACAAGCCCAGTACCAAAGCGGATGTCACAAACAGCGCTTCAAACAAATAACCCATCATCTGGCTAAACAGCTCATCTGAATAGCCAAAATAGCCAATCTGCACCATACCCACCATCGCCTTATACGCCGCAATACCTGGCATCATACAGATGACACTAGGCGAAATCAGCGCCTTGGGCGGTAAGGTATATTTCTTAGAAAAATAGACACCCAAAAAGCTTGAGAGCATCGCTCCAAAAAAGCTGGCAATCACCAGATGAACATGCTGATAGACCAGCGCCGTCTTCAGCCCAAAGCCAAACGCCGTCATCAGCAGACACGGCAAGATATAACGCTTGGGCACAGTGAACATCAACGTCCAGCCAAGGGTAATAATACAAGAGAGTACGACTGTCTGAACAAACCACATCTAAAACCCCCAGTGCTGTATACGCAGCAATACCAGCGCCATCACGATACCCACGCAGGCGGACAACGTCAGCATATAAGTAAAGACTGCGCGCCCAACGCCAATATTGACATAGCCTTTTAGAATATCGGATAACGAGTTAATCAGTGGAAAGCTAGGCACAAGTAGCAACACACTAGAGGCCACCGCAATATCGGCATTGTTACCAATATCAAAATAATAGGTCGTCGCCCCAATAAGTGACGCGATGAACGCGGTTACGATAACGGTAATAAAAGGGTTAAAGTGGTGCTTGGACAAATAAATACGGGTCAGCATTGCCACCAGTCCTGCGACAAAGGTCACCGCCGTAATCGACCAGCTACCGCCATTCAAATAAGCAAACGCGGCACAAGACGCCCCGACAAAGATACCAACTAGCCATGTGGGATAAACCGCTTTATTTAATTGATCAAAGGCAAGGGTAGTGCGATCAATCAAATTCTCATGATCGACAGTGGCTTCGGTTTTATTGACGATTTGCTGGATTTGTACCAATAAATGGACATTGATGCTCTGATTGATGGTGTCTCGGGTAGTGGTGATACAGCGCTCATCGCAGATGGTGGTCAAGGTCAAGGCATTAAAGTTGAGCGAACATTCGACGCTATTCATCCCCAGCGCAATACCTAAGCGCTTGGATAAGTCCACTACCACGGCAGATTCCGCGCCATACTGCATAAGGAGTAAGCCGCAGCGCACGCACAGTCGGGTGATGCGCTGCTGCTGGACGTAACTGATAGAGGTCATGGAAGAGATACGCAGGTTGGTTGGCGATTGATACGCTATTATAAAGGGTCTGGGTGCTGACGCGTAGACAATATCAGGCATTATCGAACATTATAAACTTTTTTGGCAAGGAGGATAAAATGCATATTGCTATTTTGACACTGACGTTTTCATTATCCGGTTGTGGTTCGCTAAAAGAAAAGCGCCAACGCATGGGCGGCTTACACGCACGCTTTGGTAATACACCAAGCATCGCAGTATGTGAAAGCGGAGGCCGCGCGCGCCATGATGCCAGCGAATGGACGTTTGTGATCGTCGGGCTGTCTAAACGTGAGGTCGAGTCGCAGTGCAGTCAGATTGAGGAAAAGATAGAACGCACGGTAGATGCGCGAGTGATGAATGTGGAGCGGGAGTTTATTTAGGTTGAGCAGTAACTATCTTATATCTTAAGATATAGTTTGGGTGATGGCTCTTACTTACGACCTCAAAGCAATATATGGAATTGAAAAAAATGTCTGTTATGGGAATGGTTGACAATGCGCAAGGTTCAGAAGAAGAATTCAGCTTTCCGATATCTTTTGAGAGAGTTTATAGAGACTATTGGTATAAATTTGCTAATGAGAAAGAACTGTATTGGTTAAAGTTCTTTTTGTATGGTGTTGAGGTGGAGAGAGCCAATTTCAATCAAGTGAGAATAGAATTACAGTTATTTAAAGATTTCTTATTAAATGGAGGAGATGTTTATTACTTAAGCGAAAGGAAATATATTCTTTCACGAATTGAGCTGTTTCTTGAAAAGCTTGATGAAGCAGAGAGTTTTAGAGATGATATAGTCTTATATATTGGTTAGCTAATATAAGTCATCAACTATAACGACTCCATGTAAATCTGAAACCAAGGCGATACCAAATCGAGGGTCAGCACAAATATCTATAGCTCTATCAAGATACTCAATACAGCCAAACACACTTTCCTTAAAGACTAGATTTGTATTCTTATCTTTGTAATAGTAGAACTGACCTTGCGTGCTACAGAGGTCATCTTGTTGCCAATAGGTAAATAACTTTTCACAGGTATCTAACAATATGTTTCCAAAGGTTGTTCTACTAGAATCGTATTTATTCCATGATTTTTGAGCGTCAACGACTGCATGCTTTGTCATTGGGACTTCTGAATGGTCAATGTTTTGCAATTCATCAATCCAAAAAATAAAATTATTGATTTTTAATAAAGAAGATACGTTTTTTAGAATGATAATAAAATCACTAATCAATATTGATTTGTCACTATTTAAAGCGCTAATAACAGCCAGTTTGTTTTTTTCTAAATGTGTATTGAAGTTCATAAAATTATAGGCTTATTATTAATTATTTGAATTGTGCTAGTCTAGGCAATATCATGCTTATAGGTATTTTGCGCCTATAAATACTCTAAAACAATCATACTAAACTAGAAATATGTTTATTTAATCAATTATACTTAAGTATTAATATACCTATAAAGAAATATCATGACCATCACCACTATCCAGCTATTTACCTTCATCATTGCTGTATTCATATTTATCATGACGCCGGGTCCTGGTGTGTTTGCCACGATTGCCAAAGCCATGACGCAAGGTTCTTGGGCTGCGCTGCCCTTAATCATTGGCCTTGCCGCAGGGGATACTATTTATATGGTTTTTTCCGCTTATGGACTGAGCGCATTGGCAAGCAATTTTAATACCTTGTTTACTATCGTTAAGTTTGTAGGTGCAGGTTATTTATTTTACTTGGCGTACAAGATGTGGACGACGGTGCCAAGTGAAATTATCACTGGAAATGTAGCGTTAAAGAATAAGAATGAGGGTTTAAAAAGTGTGATGTCAGGTTTTCTGGTATCCATTAGTAATCCAAAAGTTATTTTATTCTACATTAGCTTGTTACCTAGCTTTTTTCCAGTCACTAGCTTGACAGGGGTGGATATTACGATTCTATGTCTAGTGATTTTTAGCTGCGCCATTGTTGCCATGATGATGTATGCCTTTATGGCGAGTTATGCGCAAAAACGTCTAAAAAGCCCTAAAGCCCGTCAGAAATTTAACCGAGTAGGGTCTTCATTTATGGGATTGGCTGGCACATGGTTGATCGCGAAGGGGTAGGTTTATAATACAATATTGGGTAAAGTATGACGCCTAGCAGTTGTGGTCACGTACAAATGCTTGCAATCTATTTCTAATTACGGCAATGCCATGAATGAACAACGGTTTCAAGAAAATGAGGAAAATAGACTATCTATTAGTACGCCCACCAAAGATGACCCCACGCTGGTGTGCTGCCCAGAATGTCAATCTAAAGCCTTCGTTACCATAAATAATGATGAGGCTCGATTGAGTTGTCCAAGTTGTGGCTATAATCAAGTAAAATTGGCTGGACATAGAACCTTTTATTGGAGCGCGGAAAATCCAACGGATAGTTATTTTGGCGCAAATTTATGGTTGCAAACTGATTGTGTGGGCGAGAGCTTGTGGGCATTCAACAAGCGTCATTTAGAATATTTGGAAGACTTTGTATCGGCTAAACATAGGCAACGTAATCCAAATGTAGATACTTGGATAAATAGTTCATTAGCCAGTCGCCTGCCAAAATGGATTAAAGCTGCCAAAAACCGTGAACAGGTTGTAAAGGCAATTACAGTTTTGAAAAACAAAATATAGCAGCTATGCTTTATTCTGCTCACCCATAAAAAAGGCTACTCCATAAAGAGTAGCCTTTGAATTACTTGCTCAAGTAATATTTGACTTTGATGCTAACATTAAAATGTATAGTTTAAAATATTTTATAGTTCAAACACAAGATACTGTAAAATTCTTTGCTGAGCATGTAGTCCATCATCTAAAGTTTCTGTTGAGTATTCGCCTTCTGTATTTTCTTCATTATGATAAGACGTATAAGTCACACGGCCATTGCCATAGTCGAATGCAACCGTTAATGGGCGCAGCATTTGATCGCTATCTTGACCACTCACATATATATCAACGTCTTTACTGCTATTCACTGAGTTCATTTTAGCCCATCCGCCTAAAAAGCCATCAATAGTGACGGTGCCATCAGCGTTTAAGCATGAAGCTGATGCACAAGTTACGCCTTCAAGCCAAGATCTGAGTTTTGGTTCAATCGTACTTTGGATGGTAATGCCGCTTTGTCCTTGGTATGCAGCGTCCATCCCTTCTGGCTGGTTTGTTGGCGTATCATCTGAGCCAGCGAAATCTATATACTCTGGGAACGTCTGTTCGACGATGTTATAAGCTTGATCGCTCACATAAATGCGGCCTCCACTGCTGATATAATCTTTAAGGATTTGACGTTTTCCATCATCCATTAGCCAGTTGATATCTTCTTGACCACAGTTGAAGAAGACAATCTCATAGTTGTATATGTCTGCTTTGCCATCATTATTACTGTCTACAAATAAGTTGTTAGCGGTATTCCACAAATCAAATTTAGAGTCAATGATTTCACCAGACTGGGTATCGATACTTGCAAGACCCAGTTTTGCAAGGATATTTTCAATACTATCATAATAGCCTTCGATAACGACCATATTCGGTACATTCTCAAGAATGGTGTCATTGAGCTCAGTTACTTCTGCTTGAGAAGAGCCATTCTCTTGGAGAGTAATGTTTTGCTCGGCACTGAACGCACCTTTTTCGAATTTAATTAACAAGTCTCTATTATTGGTCTCAATGCTTAACTCATAGCTACCATCTGCGTTGGTACAAGTACTTGCCAAGCTGCCTTGGGGTGCTGCCCCGCATTCAGTTGTTGAACTGCTATTTGAGGTGTTGTTCGCTTCGATGACTAAGCTGCTGGTATTGTATACATTAGCGACTATTTTGCTGTTCGTGCCGTTGGCTTGATCCATGACATATACTAAAGCATTAGCAATAGGAGTCTGACCATCATAAGAAACCAGCTTGCCAGAAACTATATTTGTTTGTGTGGTC
Source organism: Psychrobacter sp. PSi21 (assembly GCF_054960615.1). Taxonomy (NCBI): domain Bacteria; kingdom Pseudomonadati; phylum Pseudomonadota; class Gammaproteobacteria; order Moraxellales; family Moraxellaceae; genus Psychrobacter; species Psychrobacter sp. PSi21. The sequence goes on along the minus strand of NZ_JBHNYR010000006.1, from coordinate 75,180 downwards.
TGAGAAGGCGGGGTCACCTCGCCTGGCGTTTCGGTAACGGGTGCCGTAGTGGTAGAGTCATTATCATCGTTGCAAGCAGTCAACGATAGTGACGTCATAGCTAAGATTGTCATTATCGATAATTTATTTTTCAAAAATCTTTTCATGCTCTTGAGCCTTTTTATAAAGTAATAGAACGTATGAATTCAAATTAAAGAAGCTAATCTGTCACACAAATATGTCTTTAGTTATACTAACTTAACAATGTAGTATTTAGCCAGAAACAATAAAGAGAATGTTAAACATAAGTGTATTTTGTGTCAACTATTAACTTGCTGATTTTGTATCTGATGTATTTGAAAAAAAACAGCTTATAAAGCAAAAATCTCGGTTAAAAACAAAAAAGGCCACTCCCGAAAGAATAGCCTTTTATTAATCATTCACTAATTTGTCTTAGCTGACGTCTTTTAACCCTTGCTCAAGCATCGGTTTTAAGAATTCACCCGTATACGAGCCTTTCACTTCCGACACTTCCTCAGGCGTACCTTCAGCGATGATCCGGCCTCCGCCTTTACCGCCTTCAGGGCCCAGATCAATTACCCAGTCCGCCGTTTTGATGACATCGAGGTTATGCTCGATAACCACAACAGTATTGCCCTTATCGCGCAGGGTATGCAGGATATGCAGCAGCTTGTAGATATCATGGAAATGCAAACCCGTGGTTGGCTCATCCAAGATATAGAGCGTCTGTCCCGTATCACGTTTGGCAAGCTCACGCGCCAGTTTGACCCGCTGTGCTTCACCGCCCGACAGCGTCGGTGCAGATTGACCGAGGCGAATATAACCAAGACCGACATCCATAAGCGCTTGCAGACGGCGATAGATCGCGGGTATCGCTGAGAAGAACTCAGTCGCGTCTTCTACGGTCATTTCTAACACTTCGGCGATGCTTTTGCCTTTATAGTGAATCTCAAGCGTTTCGCGGTTATAGCGTTTGCCTTCACAGGTATCGCATGGCACATACATGTCAGGCAAGAAATGCATCTCAACTTTGATGAGACCATCACCTTGGCACATCTCACAGCGTCCGCCTTTGACATTGAAGCTAAAGCGACCCGGCTTATAACCACGAGCGCGCGCTTCTTGCGTTTGCGCAAACATCTCACGCACAGGGGTAAACACGCCCGTATACGTTGCTGGGTTTGAGCGTGGCGTCCGACCGATGGGGCTTTGATCGATATCGACCATTTTGTCCAAATGCTCAAAACCGCTGACACTCTCAAATTTATCAGCAATCAGCGTTGAGGCATTGTTTAACTGCGTCGCTGCCAATGGCATGAGGGTGCGGTTAATCAAGGTAGATTTGCCCGAACCAGATACGCCCGTCACACAGGTCATCACGCCAACAGGGATACTCAAATCCACATCGTGCAAGTTGTTGCCGGATGCGCCTTTTAGCTCAATCGTCATCGGCGCTTTTTTGGCTTTGGCTTTTCCTTTGACCTCGACATCCATGGTTTTGGCTGTATGACGCACGGCTGGAATCTCGATACGTTTTTCGCCAGACATATATTGTCCAGTGAGCGATTCTTTGTTTGCCATGATGTCATCGACCGTACCCTGAGCGATCACATGACCACCATGGACGCCTGCGCCGATACCGATATCGATCACGTGATCCGCTTGGCGAATGGCATCTTCGTCATGCTCAACGACCAGTACGGTATTGCCCAAATCACGCAAACGCGTCAGTGTCTTTAGCAGACGATCGTTATCACGCTGATGCAGACCGATGGATGGTTCATCAAGTACGTACATGACGCCCATGAGACCGGCACCGATTTGACTGGCAAGCCTAATACGCTGCGCTTCACCGCCCGACAGCGTTTCGGCAGAGCGTGCTAAGGTCAGATAATCAAGACCGACGCTAACGAGGAAGTTTAAGCGTTCATTAATCTCTTTAAAGATTTTTTCGGCAACCTCACCTTTGTGACCGTCGATTTTTAGCGTTTTGTAATAGTCCGCAGAGTCGCCGATAGAGAGCTTAACGATGTCAGCGATGGTTTGGTCATCGACACGCACATTGCGCGAGATTTCGTTTAAGCGCGCACCATCACAGACATTACAAGTGGTATCCGCCAGATATTTGGCCAGCTCATCGCGCACAAGATTACTTTGCGTTTTCGCATAACGGCGCTCTAAGTAAGGCAGCACGCCTTCAAAGGGTACGGTCTTATTCGTCTTGCGGCCACGCTCATCGGTAAAGTTAAAGGTGAGCTTTTCTTTGCCCGAGCCGTGCATGATGATGTCTTGCTGCTTTTTGGCGAGATCTTGCCACGGCATATCCATATCGATTTTAAAATGCTTACAGACGGTGCTCAGCAAACCAAAATAGTAGGCATGGCGTTTATCCCAACCATTGATCGCGCCCTGATTGAGCGACTTTTCATGATGGGCAATGAGCTTTTCTGCCGAAAAATACTGGCGTTTACCAAGACCATCACAGCTTGGGCAAGCACCGTAGGGGTTGTTAAAACTGAACATACGCGGTTCAAGCTCAGGTACCGCGCGATCACAGACAGGGCAGGAGTGCTTGGCGGACATGACTTGATTGTCATCACCGCCTTCTTTTGGATTGCCATCCATAAAGTGTAGCGTGACCAATCCTTGACCCAAACGCAGCGCGGTCTCTAAGCTCTCAGCGACACGGTTACCCAAATCATCACGAACTTTAAAGCGGTCAACCACCACTTCGATGGTGTGTTTTTTCTTTTTATCGAGTGTCGGTAGCTCATCGGTGTCATACACATCGCCATCGACCCGCACCCGCACAAAGCCTTGTCCAATGAGCTGCTCTAGCAAGACCGTATGCTCACCTTTACGCTCACGAATCACGGGCGCTAATATCATCAGCTTAGTATCAGCGGGCAGGGCCATGACTTGATCGACCATCTCGGTAACCGACTGCGCGACCATCGGCTCGCCATGCTCTGGGCAGTAGGGCGTACCGATACGGGCATATAGCAGACGCAGATAGTCGTAAATTTCGGTAATCGTGCCTACGGTTGAGCGCGGATTATGGTTGGTCGATTTTTGCTCGATGGCAATCGCAGGGGAGAGGCCCTCGATGCTATCAACTTCGGGTTTTTCCATTTGTGAGAGGAACTGGCGCGCGTAGGCTGATAAGCTCTCGACATAACGGCGTTGCCCCTCGGCATAGAGGGTATCAAATGCCAGTGACGACTTACCAGAACCAGATAGGCCAGTGATTACCACAAATTTGTCTCGTGGAATGTCTAAATCAATGTTTTTTAAATTATGCGTGCGTGCGCCGCGTATTGCGATATGGTCATGTGCCATCGTTTAAGGGTTTCCTATTTGCTAAAATGTTGGTTACGACCAGAAGCTGGTCATCAACTATAAAAAAGTCAGTTAGGTGATTAAATCAAATCGTTATCAAGATTGCGTTTTGGTTTTGTGTAAAACGTGATACGAACATTCATTAAAAATAACAATAATGCGTGGCTGCGCTCAATGACACAGCAGCATCTCATCGCGTCAGCAATGATGGCTAATGATAGTGAGAAAAAAACCACCGTATAAAATAGTCATCACAAAAACCGATAAAGGCAAACATAGGTTTGACCTGATAAGTATTTTAATGTGGCCTTAAAAGGGTCAAGAAAGTTGTGTGGTTAATGTTGTGATAACAAACATAAATAACACCCTTAATACAAAAGGGCCTGCTCGATATAAGAGCAGTTGGGCGATGCGTTTTTAATATGGGTTGATGATGAAACGACAATCCTATGTCAGGTGCATGACCGTGAATAAACACTGTATATGAGTGTCGTCGTCTTTAGCAGCGTTTGTTTTTATGGTTGCGCCAGCGTCATTATTCAAGGTGTGTACGGCAGGCAGATGCACTTGGTAACAAAATTGTCTCACTCACAAGAGTGCGATGAGAAAAGTCTTCGGCATCTATGCGGTGAATGTTTTATACTGTGTGGCTTAATTGGTGCGCTGGGCGTTTGATGCGTATCAGTTGATCAGTTAAGAGACAGTGAGGCAACTATGAATAGCGTAGAGAAACGGGCGATCCTCGGAGTCGGTGGCATCTTTGCCCTGCGTATGATCGGCTTGTTTATGATTGTGCCGGTGTTTTCTGTTTATGGTGACAATTACGCGCACGCAACGCCGTTTTTGATCGGGCTGGCAGTGGGCGTTTATGGCTTAGGGCAGGCGATTTTTCAGATACCGATGAGCCTTGCTGCTGATAAATTCCCGCGTAAGCCGATTATCTTTTTGGGGTTAATACTGTTTGCCATCGGCGGCATGGTGGCGGCAAATGCGACCGATATTTATCAAGTGATTCTCGGTCGGGCGCTGGCAGGCAGTGGTGCGGTGTCGGCGGTACTGATGGCGCTCTTAGCAGATGTGACACGTGAGGAGATGCGCACCAAAGCCATGGCCACGATGGGTTTGACCATTGCCACCTCCATCATGCTCGCCTTTGCCTTTGGCCCATTATTGGTCGGTTCGCTCGGCATTTCTGGCCTGTTTTGGCTGACCTCAGGGTTTGCGGTTTTGGCAATGCTGCTATTGTTTGTGGTGCCCACGCCACTGCGCGTGCTCAAGCACAATCTAGATAACAAAACCATCGGTCAGCAGTTGGCGACGGTTCTTAAGATTGGTGATTTAAATCGCTTACATATCGGCATCTTTGCGCTGCATCTGACCATGACGGCGATATTTGTCATCTTGCCGCATCAGCTCAGTGAGGTGCTGGGCTTGTCAGTACGACAGCAGGGACTGGTTTATCTACCGCTACTGTTTATTGGTTTTGCCATCGCCATCCCTTTTATTATCATTGCCGAAAAGAAACGCAAAATGCGCCAAGTATTTTTGGGGGCGATTGCTTTAATGACTGCCGCTTTAGCACTGCTGGCGCTGGGTAGTCAGGTCGGTGTCGGTATTATATTGGGCTTGCTGCTGTATTTTATGGGCTTTAATTTGCTGGAGGCGACGATTCCCTCGTGGATATCTAAGCGTGCCCCAGTCGCTAATAAAGCCACCGCAATGGGGCTCAACTCGTCCAGTCAGTTTTTTGGCGCGTTCGTTGGCGGTGCGATGGGTGGTCTGCTGTTAAATCAGCCCAATTTGTTGGCATGGGGTATTTTAGCGATTATCATGGGCGCAGCGTTACTGATTATTATCCCCATTGCGCAGCCGCCTTATTTATCGAGCACGACAGTGACCATCCCTAACAATATCAATATCCAAGACTGGTCACGCCAAATGCTGGCAGTCGATGGCGTTGATGAGCTGGTGGTGATGGCAAAAGAGCAAGTGGCTTATTTAAAGTTAGATAAAACGCAATTAACGGACGACTCGCGACAAGCACTGTCGCATCTTGCCCAAAGTCCCCTAGATATTTGACCTAAAATTGGGTAAAGTAAAGCCATATTGTGATTGGCATTTATAAAGGTTGATCCATCACTGATTATTTTTTGCAAAAAAAGCAATTCACTTATTTATAACAAAAGGACAATATTATGCGCGGTGTTAACAAAGTCATTATCGTTGGTAATTTGGGCGCTGATCCAGATAGCAAAACTTTTAATAATGGTGGTACAGTGACCAATATTTCGGTCGCGACCTCAGAGCAATGGACGGATAAGCAAAGCGGTGAAAAGCGCGAAGCGACCGAATGGCACCGAATTGTATTTAATAACCGCCTTGCTGAAGTGGCGGCGCAATATCTGCGTAAGGGCAGTAAAGTCTATGTCGAAGGTAGCTTGCGTACCCGCAAATACCAAGACCAAAACGGTCAAGACCGTTACATCACCGAAATCCGCGCCAGTCAAATGCAAATGCTCGATAGCGCTGGTGCAGGACAACAGCAAGGTTCAGGATACAATCAAAACGCCCCGCAGCCTTATAACAACCAGGGTGGTTATAACAATCAAAATAATAATAACCAAAATAATAGCAACAATGGTTTCAATCCACAGGGCGGCTATAATGCCAATAATCAAGGCGGCCAAGGCGGCTTTAGCAACCAGCCAGCACAGTCCAATCAGTTTCAGCAACCAGCGGCCAATAATCAGCCACAAACAACCACTGCCATGCCTGATGGTCCGGTCGATGATGATATTCCGTTCTGATGATGATAAGACATAGAATGTAAAGATACTTAAGTAAATACTAGCTTCTAAGCCATTATTAGTAAGCCTCAGCCCTGAATATTATTCTTATATTGATGTAAATATTGAGAATAAAATTCAGGGCTATTTTTTAATAGTAATATATAAATTATTATAATAAAATTAATGTTAATTTATAAGTTATTATATGGTAAAATAAGTAAACTTATATCATGGTTAGTTTAATGAAAGTCAAGGTAGTAACACATTTAACTGGAGAGCAGATTCCAATCATACTTGATTATGACGGATTACCTATTCCAGCACCTAATGAGTATTTACTATCTCGTCGTGATAGAAGTACTAACACACTAATACGTAATGCTAGAGAGCTTTCTCTTTTGTATGACTGGCTGTACCGCGAACAAATCAACTTGAGAGAAAAGCTTATTGCTCCAGTATCTTTTAACTCTGCTCAGATCAATTCAGTACTAGTCGAGCAGCTAAGACAAAATAGAGAACGATCAAAAGCTGTTTCACCCATAACTTTTAATCAACGCCTTACTACTGTTAGACAATTTATAAACTGGTATATGAGTGTATTGATATCTCAGTTGCCTTACTCCTCTAACAAGTTTAAAAGTCTTAGTGAAAGAAAAAATATTTTCAATGAATGGCTATCTAGTTCTTTTATGTCGCCACCACCTAGCAAGAAGTATTTGAAAAAAGGACTAAATAACGAAGAGTCTAGCTTTTTGATAAATGTCTTAGACCCTACTTCTACTGATTCATTTGGTACAAATGAATCAGTAAAGTATAGAAATTTCATATCAATTGGATTGATGATTTATTGTGGTTTACGTCCGGGCGAGCTTCTTAGTTTAAGGGTAGAGGATATTACTATTGGTGCTATATCTTCGGTGGACATCGTTCGTAGAAATCCTGACCTTAATGATACTAGAAAGCCTAGACCTCAAATAAAGCGCAATGGGCGTTTACTACCAATTGAGAATTCAGAGTTGGTTAAATGTTTAGACAAATACATAGTCGATTTGAGAGATATTCTAGAAGAAAAATCAGAATTCGAGTCTGAGTACTTAATTTTAAGCGACGAAGGTGTTCCTTTATCACAGGCATCTATTACTCAGCTCTTTCATCTACTAAGAGATAAGTATTCTGAATACTTGCCTGATAATTTAAGTGCCAAATCTTTAAGACATACTTTTTCTTCGAGAATGGAAATGACAATGAGAGAGTCAGGATTATCAGAACAGAAGCGTCGAGAAGCTCTAGCTTATTTAAGAGGAGATTCTAGCCTTAGTTCTCAAGATGTATACATTGCTCAAGCAGTCGAAGAAAGTGCAAAAGAAGCTTTACGTAAATATCAATGTAATTTAGTGAAGGATGACACTTGATGGAACAATTAGATTTACTGTTTCAGGAAAATGTAGATGCTCAGACTATTACTACTAGAGAAGGTAATCTTGTTGATACTTCAGGAGATTTATGGCATTTACCATACGCTTATTATGCAAATTCAAGTATTGATTTTAGCAAGATAAAGAACCCCTTTATTAAAGAAGCATTGAAGCACTATATTAGTAGCAGCTTAAGACTTACTTCAGCCCACGCAGGATATTCTAATTTTAAAGTTGTCATTTTAGAAATTATGAAATTCTTTAATGATGACACTGCAATGACAAGTTCAAATGAGCAGGCTTTAGTAGAGGCGTTTGAGATAGCTATAAGTACTGCAAGAAAAGATCATAGGCTTTGGGCTTTATATCGTGCAATAGAATGGTATAAATGGTCATTTAAAAACTATCCAGAGCTAGGTTTTTCTGAGCTGTACACTAGACAACTTGCAGGTATGTCTATACCAGGAAACCCAAAAGGTCAGGCTGTGCGAATGGAAGATCCTGAGAGTGGGGCTTTTGATCACACTCTTGAGCTTCCTTTGATAATTGATGCTCTGAAACGCGATTCAAGCAATTCTTTTACGCACTTTCAGGAAAGGGCAGCTGTAGCTTTGTCTATTGCATTTGGGAGAAATCCTGCAAACTTGACTTGCTTACGCGAGAGTGACTTATCTAAATTAAGTCCTTCTGACCAAGATGATCCCTGTTACGTACTTAAAATGCCTCGCATAAAAAAACGCCAATTAAATGCCCGTGATGATTACATAGAGGAATACCTTGATCCACTATTTGGGAAAATAATTGAAGATTTAATAATAGCTAATAAAGATGTAAAGCTAGTCTATAACTTCAGGGACTATGCTAAGCCTAGCGAAAGACCGATATTTATTAATATTTCTAAAAATTCTGCTGCTAAAAAATCTCATTCTGTTGATGAAGTTTTCAATATGACAAGTAGTAATATTTCAGAATTATTAAAGTCGTTTGTGTTACGCCATAAGATAATATCGCCGATAACGGGTAGCCTACTGAAAGTCTCTACTAGGAGGTTCAGATATACGCTTGCAACAGGCTTAGCCTCTGAAGGAATCAGTATGGTAGAACTTGCAAGAATTCTAGACCATACCGATACTCAGCATGTCGAAGTTTACTATGATACTAGAAGTAATATCGTCGCACATTTAGACAAAGCCTCAGCGAGTCAATTCTCAGAGTATATTTCTCTGTTTAAAGGTAGCGTTATTAGTAACGATAGCGAAGCTATTAATGGTGAGCTTGATGAAAAGCACCTGCTATTTGTAGATGAAGAGTTTCCTGATAAACAAACTGAAATTGGTGTGTGCGGTGAGTTAGGTATTTGTCATTTAGATCCACCATTTTCATGTTATTTGTGTCCAAAATTCCAACCTTATCGCTCTGCTAATCATGAACAAGTACTTGATAGTCTGCTTGAAGATCGTGAACAACGGCTTAAGAAATATGAGAATGCTAGACTTGGTATTCAATTGGACGATGTAATATTAGCTGTTTCTAATGTAATAACATTATGTAAGGAAGCCTAAGGTGTCTGACAATAGATCAAAAAGAAAAACTAAGGTCATATCCTTTGTCACTATCGAGGATGATAGAGTATCTAACCTTTCTAGTTTGATTAATTTAGCCAAGAAACTAAAGCTTGAAGGTTTTGAGTCTGTAGTTTGGCAAGACTCACTATGGATTATAACTGGAGGGCGGTTAGTCAAACAAACTGGTAAGCATAGTATACAAGCTACTATTGATTTTGTGTTGCCACCTAAGCTTGGAAGTGAGGCGCTAACAAATGAGTGGGCTAATGTTGCAAAAGCTTTATTTGTTCTTAGGTTTCATCAAAAAAATCAAGCAATACCTAATCAGCGTAATTTTTTAACGGCAATAGGATATATCTACTATGTAGCCAAACAAATGAATCAAAACTTTTTTCAGCTGACTCCTGAAGTACTAGATAATGCTTGTAAGATGATTTCAAGGGATTATGCGGATTCAACAGCATATAATCTTCACAAAGCTGTATCCGAGTTTGCTGCTCATTGTGATAGTAATGGTTTATGCCATAATTATTTAGATTATAAATTCTCAAGCATGAGAAGACCTAAAAGTGTAGGTGGAGTAAAACATAAGAGATTAGACGATCCCGAGGCAGAAGAGTCTACTAAATCTGAAAAAATGGTTGAACCTCTTGTGTATAAGGTAATAGGTGAGCTTTACCAAAATGTACCTAAAAATCATAAATATCGTCTATATATTTTATTGTTAAGTATGTTGATTTTAACAGGTAGAAGACTAAGCGAAATTTCTTTATTGCCTTTTCAGAAAATAAGCGAGGACAATAAAGGTAATTTCTACATCAACTATTTTCCTAGAAAATCAAGCTTTGGTGATACGATTACTCCTCTAGAGAGACTTTTCTTACCAACTGATATCGCTCCTATAGTAAAAGAAATTATAGAAGAAACAATTGAGCTAACTGAAAAGTCGCGCGCAGTTGCCAAGCAAATGAAAAAAATAGGTGGGGCTGATTTAAGATTTTTAGAGAAAATACCAGAGAATAGAAGGCTTTATAATAAAGATCTTGAGAAAATAGGACTGGCTTCCAGCCTTCTCACAAAGCGTAGTTGGATAAGAAAGAATAATCTTGCTTTCGAGGAAATGAAAAATAATGTAAGAGCCTTTTATACGAATAAAAAAGGAGTTGAACAGTATTGTTCGAAGTATTTTAAGCCTAGGTCGATTGAGGTTGTACATATTGATCAGCAAGGTAAAAAATACTTTTTAGCAGACTTACTATTCATTAAGGAGTTATTGCTTTCTGATGGAGTTTTAGCACACTGGATTTCTATTAGTTGTAGTCATTCAATGATAGCGACATTCTTACGATATTTTCCTGACCTATCTAAAGAGTATGCTAACAAACATACAGAGGTTGACTTTACAAGTCATCAATTCCGTCACACTATGAACACATTACTTGATGAAGGTGGATTGAGTGATTTGCTGCAAACTGAGTGGTTCGGTCGAAGCAATCCAAGAGATACGAAAGCTTATCAACATACAAGTCCTGAAAAGAAGGCTTTGATGTTAAGAGAAGATATTAAAAATGGCACAATTGGCGGTAAGATTGCGGAACAAATTAAAGTAATGCCTATTAACCACCAAGATGCTATTTTAAAAGCTCGTATAAAAGCTGTGCACGATGTAGGGACAGGTCTTTGCATTCACAACTTCTCTCAAATGCCTTGTGAAAGGCATTTACAGTGCTCTGCTGACTGTAAGGACTATGTGTGGATTAAGGACGATGCTAAGCGAATTGAAGAAGTTAAACGGCTATTTTCATTAACTACTATCGCTCAAGAAACTGTAAAAGATCAAGTGGAGTCGAAAAAGCCTAAGAAAAGTAGCGATTGGATACTTCACAATGAGAAAAAGCTTCGCACATTAGGTAAACAATTATCTGATTACGGTGTAGAGAACTTTGATCCATCCCAGTATCTAAAGGAGACTAGCAATGTCTAAGTTTCGTCATATGTCTAATGAAGATATCGATTTAGTTGTTAGAGAGTTAGATAAGTGGGCTTTAGGTGAGCTTGGTTCAAAACTAACTTGGAAGGTAATTGTAGACCAGTTTGGATTCAGTAGGCAGTCACTTCAAGCTAAGCCAAAGATCAAGGCTGCTTATGACAATGCCAAACAAGCATTATCTGGTGGATTAGTAAAGTCGAAGAAACAGACAGAGAGTGAGTACGAGGACCTATTAGTTGAGCTAGAACGAACCAAGTTGGAGCTAGAAAGTTATAAAAATAAAGAGCAACTATGGTTAAGGCGTTGGCAACAAATCGCTTTTAACATAAGGCAAAAAGGCATTCAGATTTCAGATATAGATAAGGGTACTAATTATCCTGATGAAGATCTACCTTCAAAAAACGAAACTAGTAAAATATTACGTCCTTTTGACAAAGGAATTCCATCATCAGGAAGAATTTAGTAGTTTAGGTCAATATATCTAAAAACGAAGGCAGTAGTTATAAGCGTTAACTATCTTCAAGGAATACCTTAGTATAGTGAGCGTGTAGCAGCGCTATTACTTCTTTGATAGTTGCGATTCTACCTTCCTGATAGTCTTTGAAGATATGCTGAGTATCTGGATTGACAGGAAGGTTGTCTACTGCGAAACTAGCCGAAGTTATAGCCATAATATAGCGTCGTTCTTCTATTTCTTGTTGGCTAACGAGGATAGGACGATCATCAGTAATTGATTCTTCGAATCTAGAGTCTTCCATACTAGCTCCTATTAGTAATAATAAATTTGCTCAGCAAATTATATAGTCTTCTATCTAGACAATCTTTCTCTTACTGGTATACCTTATTTGGCTAATTTAGTTGTATTAATGATTTAGACGTAGGTAGAGCATGATTGTTTGATATCAAGAGTGATTGTGACTGAATAATTCGTACTTCTAGTATCTCCTAAAGTTGCATAACTTATTGGCTCTAAAACTTTCTGGGGCCTATATGGACTAAATAACTCATCAATAGTGTAGTGAAAACTACCATCATCTACTCCAAATACATAATCAAAAAATATTTTGGCCATTGCAGACTGAGGGTGGCTAGCATCGCGAAAAGATTTATTGCGATTCCAACTACCACTATGTATTTTACCGAAAACCCTTTCTATATTACCAGAAACAGAATTTGAAGCATGTCTTCGAGTAATATTTGGTTTTTGCACGTATGCAGCAGCATTTTCAACAGACTTCCAAATTATATAATGCATGGTCGATACAGAACATTCAGCTAGACATAATCTGAGAATGCTAACTAGCTTGTCGCCAATAGGCGGTGCTAGATCGTTCAGTCTTGACCTAGTAATCAGGTAGCTTAAACACTCTCCTAGTTGCACCTGTTCACACCAGCTCTTAAATTGACTATCCGCTACTAGAGCACTGACATTTTTTTTAGATTTAGCGTTTATCAAGATTTTAGTAAGATTCTCAATACTATAAGTAGACTCAAAGATCGCTTGATGGAAGTCTATTTCTAACTCCTGTTCTTCGTTGACGGTTACGTATTCGTAGCTATCCTCAGGAGCTAGTATGAGCAGATTTCGGTTAAAGAGATGATGTAGTATCTTTTCATCTAATTTAGAGAACGATGATAAAGGTAGTGATAAGTTGTCATGTAGAGAAACTGTATTCTTTAAATTATCTGCTCCTATACTCTCTATAGTCGCTGCAAGTAGCAGCCTATCCACATCGTTAAGCTCAGTGACTGAAGGAATACTGCTTAATTGAATGCTTCTGTATTGATTGATGTACTCTAGAGTGGTCTGTCTCTTTTCTTCTGCTAAACGGTCTTGTTTAAGACGATACTCTAAGTACTCTTGATCCATTCTTTTTTCAAGCGCCTCCCTGCAATCATCACACCGCCATCTAATAAAATCCAATCGAGTTAGCTGTGAGCGAGTATAGCAAATCTTAGTTTTACCACAGTCTATGCATTGACAGTCCAGTACGACAAGATGAGCATTTATTTTAACGATACTAGGTATATCTTGATGCTTAAAGCCAAACTCTTGACCTATCTCCCTACAGGTATATATAAAACCACTTCGTTTATCGCCTTCTCTTAACCAGTACTTCTCACAGATAAGCTTATTAGTTTCTGTTATATCTGACTCATACTCTAGTTTAGTTTTCACGCTCACCTCTTAATACCGACTATATCCCGTGGATATTGTAGCTTACCACTGTGAGTATTGCTATCTTTAGCAGTGGTTAATGAAATGACGACAGACGATCGTATGATTACCTTTGGAAAGCGTGTCCGTGAGGTGCGAAAAGGTAAGGGGATATCCCAAGAAAGATTAGCGGAGATGGCAGGTATTGATCGTAGCTATATGGGTAATATAGAACGTGGAGAAAAAAATATTACGCTGAAGAAGGCGTACGAGATATGTGATGCGTTAGAGGTAAATATTAAGGAGTTGATTTAACAGAATTAGTATGTAGGAGTTGAATAGCGCTAAACAGTGATGAGATTGGAAAGGTCCATGAGCGATGTAAAGCGGAGAACGATAAGGGAGGTGAAGTTGAAGATAATTTAGAGGAAAGCCTGCATACTACCCATAGAGCTAAAATGAAGTTGATAAGGTCTGCACTAAAATAGTTAACTATAAGTTGTAAAAACATATCAGATAATTAAGTAAAGTCCGAAATGATATGTTTTAGTTGGCCTATATTGGCATAGTTATCAGACTCGTAATAGCTGCTATGTAGGGAGTTTCCCAAACTCTGTGTAACTGCTTATAATCCACTAACCGGAGAATAAGCAATGACGACTTAATCTGATATTAAAAAACTGGCCGAGCAAATGGCCAGTAGCATGAATAGCTTTGATGACATCAAAGACTTTCAAAAGCAGCTCATGCAATCCTTCATTGATACTGCCTTAGAAGCCGAGATGGAAGACCATCTAGGCTATCCCAAGCATGAGAAAGCAGACAAGCTTAATAAGCGCAATGGGCATACTAAAAAGAGAGTCCGCAGTGACACAGGCGATCTTGAGATCTCTACCCCAAGAGACCGTGATGGTGACTTTGAACCTACACTCGTGCGCAAGCATCAAACTCGTATTAGTGGACTTGATGACAAGATCGTATTCCTTTACGCCAAGGGTCAAACCACCACCGAGATTGTAGAGAGTATTAAAGAGCTCTACGATGTCGACATCTCAAGCTCTCTTGTCTCAAGAGTCACCGATAATATATTAGAGGACATCACAGCTTGGCAGAACAGACCACTGAGCAGCATCTATCCTATCGTTTATTTGGATTGCATTGTCGTCAAAGTACGTCAAGACAAGCAGATCATCAACAAAGCCATTTACTTAGCCCTAGGCGTCAGTCTTAGTGGTAAGAAAGAGCTGCTTGGTATGTGGCTCTCAGAGAATGAAGGCGCTAAGTTCTGGCTTGGCGTGCTCACTGAGCTACAAAACCGCGGGGTGCAAGATATTCTCATTGCCTGTGTCGATGGCTTAAAGGGCTTCCCTGATGCTATCAACACGGTTTATCCTAAAGCACAGGTTCAGGTGTATATCGTCCACATGGTGCGTTACTCAATGAAGTTTGTACCATGGACGGACAAAAAGGCCGTAGCGACTGATTTAAAGGCCATCTACGGCGCTGATACGCTTGAGATAGCAGAGGCCAATCTTGAGCACTTTGATGAGGTGTGGGGTGATAAGTACCCGCATGTGGTCAAGTCTTGGCGTAATAACTGGGAGGGCTTAACGGTGTTCTTCGAGTATCCTAAAGACATCAGAAAAGTCATATACACTACCAATGCTATTGAGTCACTAAACAGTGTGATTCGGATGGCGGTGAATAAGCGTAAGGTGTTCCCCTCTGATCAAGCTGCTTTTAAAGTGGTGTACTTAGCAACACAGCAGGCATTCAAAAAGTGGTCAATGCCGATCCGTAACTGGACGTCTGCTCTTAATCGCTTTATGATTATGTTTGATGATCGCATCAGTAAGCATTTAATCTAAATGGCAGTTACACAGAATTCAGGATGGTCTCGCTATGTAACGGGGATGTTTTAGACACTAAGCTTTCAGCACTTTTACCATCTGATAAAAGTAGCTTATTAATGCCTACTACTGTTTTTTGCTCATTACCTTCTAAAAGATAACCTATCATATCTCCTAATGGATATTTTTGAGAAATGAACCTATCCATACCCTCATTGATATAAGCTCGCTTTAAAGTCGAGTCTTTCTCTTTCAAAATTTTGGCTTCCATCTGGTGTCAGCGAGTAATAAAGTATCATACTTAATTAATTTAAAATGAAGTAAACTTATATATCTGATAAATCAATACCATATTTAACTTCAATAAACTCATCAATCAACAGCTGATCTCTTTCCTTAAGCAAATATTTAATGTCTTCTTCCGTAAAGTCATATACACCAAAATGCTTAATATAGTTGCCATTCATGGAATAATAACCCGATGAATATGGCTTGCTTGTTGATGACAGGTAAAACCAAAAAATACGACTCTGCATAATAATTTTAGCAAGATCAAGATCACGAATAGATTTTCCAATAAGTGCTTGACCGTTATAGAATTTAGTCTGTTCATCACTATTTATAATAAAAAAGGAATTAGTATTCGAATATTTCGGGAAAAACAGTTTGTATTTATTGTTGGCTAATGCCTGGCTCCTTCCGTATGCATACCAATTCGGGTAAATACCTTTACCTTTATCTCGCTTCGAAAGAATGTCTTTCTTCGAAAAAAGATATTCATATGTTTTAGGAAAGTTACTATATAAGCTATCTTCAGTTATAAGGATTGCCGTATTTTCTTTGTACATATAGGGAAAAATTACTTTTTCAACGAGCTTCTTAGGATCTTGTATGCTACTAAGCTTATTTGTATTGTATATATCTCTGCAAATCCCTTTTTCTATACATACTTCATATTCGTCTGAATCTACAAAATAATAGTATTCGTTATCTTCTTTAATAGGCTTAAATATATAAACATCATTTTTTAGTGTAGCAATACCATGTCGTGTAGTATAAATCTCTCCAAAAGGTGTTCCTGTCCTTTCAATCTTTTGAATCAAATCATGGTTTTTCAAATTCCATCCAGACTTAAAGTCTAGTTTACTATAGTAAACTTTTTCGAAATCTAAATTAGCAGTCGATTTCCCTAGGGATTCAGGCTTAAGCGACCTATACTTAATATAATTTTTTCTGGAATTACTTATAATACATATACATGTATATGTGTTTTTAGATTTGAATAGCTGTTCATAACCAAAGTCTACAATACTAAAATCCAGCTTTAATTTTTGAAAGTACTGCCTCAGAGATCTAGCATTTAAACTTTTGAAGAATGAATTCATAGTAATATAGCCCATTGAGCCATTTTTATTTAAGTTACTAATTGCAATTTGAAAAAAAGGAATATACAAGTCAGTATTTCCCAAATTAGCTACACTCCATTCTTTTAAATAGGCTTTGCTACTCTCATCAAGATTTTTTGCACTAACATATGGAGGGTTTCCAACAATAAAATCGAAACCTGTAAAACTATCTATTACATCTGACCACTTAAAACTTAGAGCATCTGCAATATAGATATTGAAATTATAACTTTCTATATCTTCATTATGGAATAAAGCGTTTAAGCTCAAAACTATTTTTGTTCTTTCTACGGAATAATTTTTAATATCTACTCCAAATAAATAATTTTCATAGATATCACCAAAACTAATCTCATTAGTTTGCTTGAGCGTATTAGCAACAACTAATAGAAAACCTCCACAACCGCATGAGATGTCGGCGAAAGTTTTATGACTGACATCTTCATCTTTAATGACAGACTGGACAATGTACTCTCTTATATATAAAGGTGTGTAAATAGCACCACTAATCACTCTGTCAGATGGTGAGATGACAAATTCAAATAGCTGACAAAGGTGTTCTAAGGTGAACTCTTTGAGTACACTCTTAACAATTTTTTCAAAATTCAAATAGCGTTCATAGGATGAATTTGACTCATTTATGATATAGCTTGAGACTAAAATATTATTAATGACAGATACTTTATTTAATCTGACAAAAGCAGTTACTATAAAGCTATCTACTATAGAAGGCTCATTTATCGTTTGAACCTTTAAAAAACTAAATATTTCTTTCATTATATCCAGTAGGGTTGAAGCTGTTGTCCAGCTTTGAATTGATTAGAATTAAAATTAGGGCTCAAGAGGGATTGTAGAGATTCAATATATGGTTTCCAATAATGATTTTGATACTTCTGTTGAAATTTTACGAAGTCTCTATCATCCTGTAGCATACTAAAGGTCTCTGGTAGAAAGTTAGCTAAAATAAAACTTGTACCAAGAATTAGTTCCATTGGAAAGTGTGTAAATCTTGGTATGTCTAACTGTAAGGCATCTCCATAAGTGAATGTATCAATTTCTTGTGGATTTATTAGAAACTGGCAATGATACTTAGGATGTAGCTGATGTTGTTCAGAACTAGGCTTGTCTAAATCAAAGTGAAATCCCTTATAGTTAATGCCATTCTTTCCGACTGACCTAACAGTAATTTTCAAGTTTGAAGATATTGTACTACTATATAAATTATCGTATTCGAAAGTATCATAAACTACTCTAAAATTGATGAGTATTTCAATGTTTCTTATATTTTTCGGTCTACTATGCTTCAGAGCTACATTTTCAGCTGAGATTGTTAGTGGTTGTTGCAACTCGATACTGATTTTATTGGAATCAATGTTTTGGCATTTGAAGCCAGCGAAATTGCAATCTATGAATGATTGAACTGCTGTAAAAAAGCGTTCATAGTCTTGTTTAAAAAATTGTATGTTTTTGATAGATTCATCTGAGATAGTGTCCATGTTTATATACCCAACTCTTCTCTGACACTTTTTATTTTATCTATTTCTAAAGGATGAGGTCGGATTTCATCAGCTCTCTCTCGTTCCAAAAAAGCGAATAAAGATAAGTATTTATAACTTTGCCACGGTAAATAGTCGTGTGAAGTTTTGACTCTAAATCCTTCTAGATGATCTATGGGCTTTTTAGTTGCTTCACAGATTGTGGAGTACTCTGTACTAGAATTAAATTTCAGCCCTTCAAAGGGTTTTAAGTTTAACCCCAATTTTTCATTGAGTATATTTACTCTATTTTCTGCAGATATAAAGCTGAAATTAGTTTGAAAGCTCTCTTTGAGAACTGTTTCAATATCAACTTCCCACCACCTATCCCAGCCTTCTGCAAAAACTCCAGTATATTTAGCATCTAGAAATAGGTCTAATATGGAGGTGATATTATCATCTGATAAATCATCAATGTATAAGCCTAATCTTGCAAATAAAATCCTTTTATTAACTAGTGGGCCAGTGAAATGAAAGAACTGCTTAATAATGAAGTTTATGAAATGATGTTTGTCGCTTTGATCCATTAACTCCACTAACTTCTCTACTACTCTTGTATCTCTTATGTCTGAGAGTTTTTTACCTAGTAATTTATACAATTTAGAGTCGGAGGATACACCATTAAATGAAGTATTATCAATTATCTTGTAGCCATTAGCTAATGATATAAGCTTCTTACTCCGCTTCTCCCAGTTTTCACTACTTTTGTGCATTTTATAGTCGAATAGGTCATGGCTGGACTTATCAGTATTGTAAGTTTCTTTAATTTTTTCTTCAGTGGAGGTTAATATAATAGGATAAATAGAAGTTATTTTCATTGAAGATACTGACCTAAGTTCTTGTGCCAAAGCAGTTGCATTAAAGGCAGTAGGATAATCACCTTGACCATCTAGCCTAAGGTCAAGAATAAGCCCCCCAAAGTCTTCTTTGATTAAATCTATAATTCTGTTTTTCAAATCTCCGAAGTCTCTAAAATTTTTGAGACTTAATTGTTCAGCTTTTATACCTGTAGAGTTGAGCGTTCTAATTGTAGTTGCTTCGGGAGAACCTTCTTCATCATCAATGTACCAGTATTTTAAGTTACTCATCGTCTTCTTGACCTTTTGGCAGTTCTATACGTATAGTTGTAGAAAAGTTGTTCTTTGGCGTAGAAATAAATATTTCTCCATCGTAATCCTCAATAATATCTTTGACTATTTTAAGTCCCAAGCCTGTTCCTGTTAGAGAGTTTATCTCGTCTTCTGAGTCAATTGCAGATGAAGTAGTAAAGAAAGCATCAAAAACATAGTCTTCCTTATCCATAGCTATGCCATCACCATTATCAGAAAACTCTAGATAGACTTTGTTTTCTAACTTTCCACAGGTGATATCAATAGCTCCTAAAGTTGGCCTTTCTCTTCTGATAGCCTTTTTGGAGTTTGAATATAAATTAAATAGGATCGAAGCCCATTCGGAAGGATGCATTGGTATCGTAAATAAGTCATATCCTATAAAATCGGAAGCTATATGTATATTAGATTTGACAGTATCAGCTTCTATTAATTCTTCAAAATTTCGGACCACATCTCGTAATTCAATACATTCAAGCTCTCTGATAGTGTTACGAGTAACAGCGGTATCAAAAAATGAGGTATAAGTTTTAAAAGAACTTAGACTTTCTCGAAGATATTTAATATTTCCTAATGCTATTGAATCATTATTTAAGTGTTGTTGTAAAAGATAGATTTCGTTTTCGAAACTTGGTACAAAGCGTTTAATTTCATGCACAAATTCACCAATAACTAGTCCCAGCCCTGCCAATATTCGTAACATACTATTTTCATTGACGAGTAGTTGATAGTTTTTCTGCTCTATTTCTATAATTCTTTCTAAATTCTCGAAATCAGAGTTACTTTTTTCTTTACCTGATGAATCTTCACTTTGCTTTTTTAGAGATTCCACTGCATCTTTTATTTTAGAAATAGGATCTTGATTTTGATCTTGATCTTGATCTTTTTTATTTGGTATAAAGTCTTTCTGACCAGCTGTCGCCTTTCTTCCTCTAAGATGAGCAATTTTTTGCACAGCATTAATTAAACACTTATACACAAATCTGGTTAATTCTTCGAAAGTATAATTCTCGATTAATCCTTCTCGACTAGCAGTTTCTTCAAAATTACCACTTTTATCGCTAATTTGAACAAAACCAAAGAAGTTATGATTTCTATGTGAAGAAAGAATAGTTTGACGAGTAGTCGACTTATCAAGACCTAACCAATCATCCTTTAGCTCTCCATAGGGAAGTACCCTGAATCCATTACGGTAAAGTCTAATTCCTCCTTTTTCATGAGATAACTCTCTAATAAAATTGAGTTTACTTTTAGGAAGTAACTTTGGGTCATATAAGAAGTAATAAACTTTAAACTCTAAACCTTTAATCAAATTAAAGGGCGTATCATTATTTTCTTTATCTTTACTATCACCAATTAAAAACAAGTCTTCTTTAAAATCGAGCTTGTCACTCTCTAATGTCCAATATCCCTGACCTTCATCATCAACATAACCGTTTATTTCAGCTAAAGCATATTGAAGTATCTCTTCATTATCATCAGCAATAATATTTTCATCTTTACCAGTTTCTCTGTAATATATTGTTTTAAATCCAGGATCTAACTTAGAAGTTCCTTTGGGTTCATTACTCTCATTTTTAGCTAAAGGAAAGGGCTGGAGTAGTTCGGCCGTATATCGATACACCCTTTTAATTGTCGCATCAGACCAAGACTCATGAAGATCATCAATAATTAATGTGGTTCCTGTTCCAGACTCCCATTCCATATCTAATATTTTCAAGTCATGTTGAATAAGGTATAGATTTTGATTAATTACATATTCGCCCCAATCAATCGAGAGTTCTATCGTACCATCACTATCTTTAGATTTAGTGAGAATAGTTAGCTTAGAGCCTAGCCTTTGAGTAGCAAACCGCCCAATTCCTTTTTTACCTGCTTTCTTTCGCTCATATATTTCGGAGACTGGATTGTTTACTTTTTCCGTAGAAGCTAATCTCATAAATCCATTGATTAGCTGTTCACGAGTCATACCAATACCGTTATCAGTAATTTTCAGTGAACCACCTACATCGTAAGAATTCTTAAATATTAGCTCAACTTTTGTTGCATCGGCATCATATGCATTCTTTACCAGTTCAGAAACAGCAGTTTCTCTTTTAGAAACAAGCTCTTTACCAAGGCGGTCAATGATACCTGCATCAACTGAAAAACGAGCTTTAGATGAGTCTAATGACGCAATATCATGACTTAATGATAGAATTGTAGAGACATCGAACTGATCGCTATCTAGCTCTTCAAGAAGACTTTTCTTTAGCATCTCCAGTTTATTTACCATTTTGAATAGACCCTTCCATATATGGAAAATTGTATTTAATTATAAGAAACAATTGTTAAGATATAAACAGTGTAATTGCACGATTACAGTGTAATAATGTGGTATATAGCTTGTCTATTATTATGTATTAGCCTAATGACTCAGGATAAATGCATAATTTAATATATTTTTTAAAGTCAGAAAGTTATAAATTTAGATCTTACTATTGTTTATTGTAAATTATTAATGATGTTAATTTTTTAAAAGTGTGCGTTTGCACTGTTTAATAATTTAAATTAGCAAACAATAGGTCATATTTTACTAATAGTTATTGAGAGTCTATATCCACCTCAATGTTATGAAGAGCGTAATTTGCTAAATTAACCTTGTTAACTTAGCATGATTTTATCCACTATCTGACACTAAATAATTATCTCCATTCGATAGTCCCTAATCATCAAATAACTTCTAAAATCTATATCTAAAACCACAAACACGCGTTTTAAAGATATTATCAGAAAATATTTTGGCAACATCTGATTCAAGTAGATTATTATCATGATTGAACGCATAGGTCACTGCTTGATTCATTATTGAACATCCTAACAATCGCTTTCCCTATAGCCGATGCTAAGTTTACCGGAACCGCATTACCAATTTGCTTATAAACTTGACTATCAGAGCCTTGGAACTTCCAATCGTCAGGGAAAGTTTGAATTCTAGCATATTCACGAGTCGTTAATGGTCTGTCTTCACTTGGGTGGCAACTTTCTAGTATTCTATAGGTGGGGCTGCAAAGCAGGTGTAAGCTTGGTTCATCCCAAGACAGTCTTCTTGCTATTCCTGTTTTACTACCTGTTAGATAAAATCTTCTTCCCATGTACTCTTCTTGCAGATCCATAGGTAGGTCTTGCCAATGACCTCCTTCTGGAACAAATGACATTATTTCTGCTTTTCGTCTCGGATATTTTTGCCCCGATGATTCTGGAACGTCACTATCGTAAAGCTCACCAGCTTTGAGAGCATCCTTTACGGTTAACTTTCGATAATAATATGGTGGTTTTTTAAAGGTGAGTTTATCGTACAGATCGGATCGAACTGCTATAGTGATAAACCGTTTACGCTTTTGAGGAACTTTATAAAACAGGGCTTCGTAAGTTTCGCTTTCGATAATTGTGTAGCCAAGATTTTCTAACATTTTGTTAATAGTGTTCAGCACCTTTCCATTATCGATTTTTGTTAAACCGATAGGGCTTTCTGCTAAAAATACTTTAGGCTGAATTTCTTTAATGGCTCTTTTCGTCTCAAAAAGAGTAGTTCCTTGAAGGATCTCAAATTCCGAGAGATTGCGAGAAAGGTAGAACGGCGGTACACGTAATTCGCCAGTCAATAAATCAACTTTGGCCTTTAAATGGGTAAAATCTACATTTTTAATATCATCTTCGATTACATTCCAATCTGAACGATTAGTGCGAAGGGTATGACAAGCATATTTATCTGCTTCATTTAGCAAAATTGGTTTAAAGCCTGCTTGTTCCAGACCAAGTGCTAAACCGCCAGCGCCTGCAAATAGTTCTACAAGCGTATAATCACGACTTGGTTTAATGGCCATTTCTTCATTCCAGCACATTTTAGATGTGTTGGGGAAATGATGAAAATATTCAATATTTGCTTTCGAACGCGGCTTCTCATGTATATACTCTTCTCCTTTATCTATAATCGACATCTCTTTAATAGTTGGTTTGTTTTGAGAAGGTGTCGTTATATACTTCTCGCTTAATAAATAGCGTATTATACGCTCAATTTCAGTGCTAAACTTAAGGTCTATATATTTCAAATTTTGATCAAGAGTTTTATTTATAGCATCTATAGACTGGCTTAAGAGGTTCCGAGATATTCCTTCTAGAACATTAGTTACATAATCGCTATTTTGAAAAGTCTTTCCTAATTCACTTAAGGCTTTTTCTTCGGCTTTACTTTTCCAGTCACGTAAGACCTCTGCTGGATAGGCATTAATATCTCTATCAATTTTAGTTGAGCAGTTATAACATAACCAAATACCGTTATCTACAGAACTCCTTTCTTTTTTACTCATATTAGCATCATAACGAGGTCCGTTTTCTGCAGCAGCATGAATGTGGGCAGCTTGTCCAATATTATTTACTTTGTCTTTACCTGAAGGTCCCTGAGTAACTAATCTACAGTCTGGGTTAGAACACCTACCTGCTACTCTATCTTTTAACTTTGTTTTTACAGATTGAGAGAAGTTGTCTCTTTTTTTTGACATAAAAATTTCCAGTATAAGTAATTGAGCTATGCTCAACAAATTGTAGACTTAAACCTGGTAAGCTAAGAATTATAATAAAATTCTATTATATCACTCAGATAAGTTGACTATATCTTCCCACCCACACCTTTAAACTTCTCAACAAGAGCTGCAATTTTCTGAAAAACTGTTTGCTTCTGCGTTCGATACTGTGGGTTTAACGGACTGAGCTTAGGTAATGCTTCATTGAGCGCAGTACCATTTTCAGAGGCGTACTCTCGCTTAAGTGACATAACAGCTACGTCTTTGTTTAAATTATGGGTGTTAGCTGCCACAT
Organism: Psychrobacter sp. PSi21; assembly: GCF_054960615.1. Classification (NCBI taxonomy): domain Bacteria; kingdom Pseudomonadati; phylum Pseudomonadota; class Gammaproteobacteria; order Moraxellales; family Moraxellaceae; genus Psychrobacter; species Psychrobacter sp. PSi21. The sequence continues at coordinate 51,167 of NZ_JBHNYR010000006.1, read as the reverse complement.
TGCTGAATAATTGGCTTGGTAAAATAAAATAGCCTTTGGTACGAATAGCATCATCTTTTGCTGCTTTGATATTTTCATTATCTTCTGACATTGCAGCATAGTTAACACTCGCGTCGCCACCGGTAATGTAGGCGTCAAAGTTCTCACTTATAAAGCGGTAGAACAATGTTCCAAGTACGTACTGCTTAAAGTCCCATCCATCAACTGAGCCACGTACATCGTTGGCAATGGACCATATTTGGCTGTGAAGCTCAGCACGTTGTTGATTACTCGTTATAATAAAAAACGCTATAAAATAAAAAGGTATAAATAGAAAGAGTTGGTTTAGCTACATGGAATCATGCTCCTAAGATATCAGTTAGTCGTTTTAGCCATCCGTTGAACTCAATACTGGAGTCAGTCAGTTGAAGTAATCTTGACGGATGTTTCATTCTTTTTACTATTCCAAAAGTCTCTAAATATTCATTGGTAGGCCAACTGATTGAATGTTGGACCACTAACTGCAATATATCTTCAAGTTGCTGAGTCCATCGATCAGTATCCTCTAATTTAATTATTAGTGTTGATAGCATTCTATCATTGTCACTCATGTCAACTTCTAAAATAATGAAATCAGCTTTATCTGTTTTTATGTGTACTTCAAGTAAAGATCGCTTATTACCGTCAGTCGTTCTATGCAAACTCGATCGTCCCATAGCTGGTGAAAAGTACAATTCTTCATGGCATTCAATATTATGTTGCTCTGATAGTTTTTTAATTAGTAGCTTAAATGCTTCAAATCGCTGCATATAAAGCTCTAATACCTCACTTTCATCATCAAGTCCTGAGAAATCAGCTTGGCACGCAGTATCGTCAATTGTGGCTTCATCTGCACTAAGATCAAGCTCTACGAGACCTTCATACTCTTCAGATTCTAGCCCGTTTGAACTTGGAACTCTTTTTTTAACGACCTTTCGAGTTTCTATTGCGTTTGCAAAACTAAAAGATGTGGTTGGAATATCTAACGTTTTTAATTTAGTATCAATATCGGTATCTTGCTGATCATCAATAGTATTGCTATCTGCTGAACTAGCTGATTTAGCTCCACTACTTTTAGTGCTACCTTTTATACCAGTTTTGAATTTCTCGCTATAAAACCTCACTGTTTGAGGCAAAGAAGAAGAAATGTTGCTAATGCCTAAAATTTCATGAACATAGTAATTGCCAGTGTCTTTATCCATCCAACCTCTGGTCTCTAGTGAGATGTTGTCAAGCTGTGGCGGACTAAATCCAAAGCGCCAGGTTTTCTTGTCTTCAGTTTCCTGAACTTCTTCAATAAAATTTTTTGCAATACTTTCATAGGAAGAACGCGCCTTTGGCATGCTGATAGAAGCGTCGAGCGACTGTCCCTATACATGGTCGGCCATTCAAGCCATAGCATCAAAGATTGGCTGCACGCCTGAAACGCTACTATCCTGGTATAAAAAATACGTAGACCAAACCATTCTCGCCTCAGTGCAGGCTCAAAGTGACAAAGTACGCATCCAGTTCGCCTTTGATGTACCTCCTGTTTTGTACTGCTCATTATCTATCTCAACTCTGTATTCATCAAAAAAAATCACCAAAGGTGCGATCTGAGAAATTCAGAACATATCTACTTCCCATACCAAATAGCTTTTTCAGTTTGCGACGTTCACTTCCGCTAAGATCAAACATTTTCTCACTCTCAGTTAATATTTTAAGTATTGTAGTATAGTATTAATCTAACAAAAGTTAGATAGTATTTTGAGGTGCAGCTATAATAGCTTTGCAGAACGAACTGACAAGCATAAATCTACTAAAATTCTTATAAGCTTAACGTCTAATTCGTTAGGGCGTGTTGAACATTCATAATTTAAGCCAGATAAAGGCACAAGCTAGCGCCACTGTATTCTCATAGCTTTGTTTAAGCTTATCGTATCTAGTGGCTATTGCTCGGAATCGTTTTAAGTGAGCAAATGCATTTTCAACTAAGTGTCGAACTTTGTACAAGTCCCAGTCCATATGGTTATTATCCAATTTTGTATTCTGCTTTCTAGGAATATTATCGAAACTTCCTGCTCGTTTAATATGTTCTCGCAGCGCATCAGAGTCATAGCCTTTATCAGCACATAGAATATCTGTATCACTCAGATCGATATTATCAACTAAATCTGGTGCTACCTTAACATCGTGAGTTGTACCATCTGATACGATAAAACTGATCGGGTTACCGTGAGCATCCACTGCTAAGTGAATCTTAGTAGCGCGGCCTGCCACACTTTTACTAATAGCTTGCGCAGTCTCATTAGCACCACTACTGTGCTGATGCGCTTTTATATGAGTACCGTCTATGAACACCCATTCAAGGTCTGCGTCTTTGATTAATAAAGCAAACAGTTGAATCAACTTATTGCTGCGAAACCAACGCTGATATGCCTTGTAGACGGTGTTGGGCTTGCCAAAGTAAGCGGGCAGATCACGCCAAGGACAACCAACACGCATCCGATAAAGGATGCCTTCAACGGTTAGTCTAAGATTTCCTTTGTCATAGATGTTAAGTTCTAGTAGTATAAGTCTTAGTCTTGTCCAGTTCTCATTCTTGAGCATTGTCCGAGGCATAGCGAACGGTATCTTTTTTGTGTGAGAACTTAAAGATTACTGCTTCGCTATTTTTTTTGCCATCAATTTATTCCCAATGTTCAACAGACCCTAATAGTGTATTAAAAAAACAGATTACCAAAATAGCTTTGAAGCTATTACAAAGGAAATGAAGTGAACGTAACCCAAATAGAAGAAACCGTTAAGAAGTTAGCTTCAGATGTCCTTAATTGCTCAGTTGAAAAGGATCAATTCATATACGAGTTAATGGCAGCTTATGGGCATAGAAGGACGACAGTAAGCCGTATCAAGTCAGGTGAGCGTAACCTAGCTAAGGTTGCAGGGGAAGTTAGAGCCAAGCGGCATATCTATTTTAAGCACAGTGATAGCAATAAAGTGTTCTCAGATATCGACGATATGAAGAAGGAACCTTCTGTCACACGAGAGAAGATACGCTTTATTATCGCAACAGATTTTAGTCAGTTTGTAGCTGTAGATACGCGTACTCATGACACACTTGATATTGAGTTTAGCGAACTTGGTAAGTACTTTGACTTCTTCTTACCTTGGGCTGGTATGGAAAAAGCGGTATATCAAGGCGATAATCCAGCTGATGTAAAGGCAGCTGAGAAGATGGCCAAGCTGTTTGATTTGATTAAAGCAGATAATTTCAGTGAAGAAAATAAGAATGATACTGCCGCACTTCATGGTCTGAACGTATTTTTAACTCGTTTACTCTTTTGTTTTTTTGCAGAAGATACGGGTATATTTACAGACAACCAGTTCAGTGGTGAGCTTGAGTCTCATACCAAAGCAGATGGCTCTGATGTAGACAGTTACCTCAACCGTTTATTTGAGGTTTTAAATACTTGCAAAGAAAATCGTCATGATTTACCAGATTATTTGGCCAAATTTGAATACGTTAACGGTGGCCTATTTGCTGACTCTATCGCTTCACCAAAGTTTTCTACCAAGTCTCGCAGAATGCTCATTGAATGCGGTAGTGAGCTAGATTGGTCAGGTATCAATCCTGATATCTTTGGCTCTATGATTCAAGCGGTTGTGCATCCCGATCAACGTGGTGGTATGGGGATGCATTATACGTCTGTCATCAACATCATGAAGGTCATTGAACCACTGTTCTTGGATGATTTGTATGCAGAGCTAGAAAATATTGCAGAGAATATTGATCCAAAATTAAAACCTAGCCGTTTAAGAAAGCTTCATGATCGCATCGCTAACATTAAAATATTTGACCCAGCTTGTGGTTCAGGTAACTTTTTGATTATTGCTTTTAAAGAGCTGCGTAAGCTTGAAATGGAAGTTATTAAGCAACTTCAAGAGTTTAAAAAAGATGAATATCAAGATGACTTTTTTGATGAAGTCGGTTTAGACTCATCATTTTCACGTATCAAGCTTTCTCAGTTCTATGGAATTGAGCTTGATGATTTTGCTCATGAAGTAGCCATACTTTCTCTTTGGTTAGCTGAGCATCAGATGAATGTTGAATTTAAAGCTGAGTTTGGAGAATGTGAACCTACTTTACCATTACAAAGTGGAGGTCATATAGTATGCGGAAATGCAACGAGGATAAGTTGGTTTGACGTTTGCCCCAACAAAAAAGAAGAAGAGGTATATGTTTTAGGAAACCCTCCTTACCTTGGACAAAAAATGCAGTCGAAAACTCAAAAAGAAGATCTGCAACTAGTATTTTCAGGAATAAAATCATTTAAAACTTTAGATTATATCGCCTGCTGGTTTTTAAAGGCATCAAGATATATTAATGCAGAAAGTGCATTTTCTTTTGTGACGACTAACTCATTGTGTCAGGGGATGCAGGTTCCTCTTCTTTGGCCTCACATATTTAATTTGGGTCTAGAGATATTTGTAGGCTACAAGGATTTTCATTGGACAAATAATGCTAAAAATAAGGCGAGTGTAACTTGCACTATTGTTGGTGTAAGGCATAGGTCGAATAAGCCAAAATTCTTATTTGATTCTAATACTATAAAGAAAGTTAAGAACATAAATGCCTATCTAGTCGATGGAGATTCAATAATTGTCGAAAAAAGTAAAGCTCCAATTTCTAAATTACCAACGATGGTATATGGAAATATGGCACTAGATGGCGGACATTTGTTATTGTCGAATGAAGAAAAAATAAATTTTATAGAACAACATCCTAATTTTGACCGTTTTGTTTTAAAGACAACGGGGTCTAATGAATTTATCAAAGGCATTGATAGGTGGTGCCTGTGGATTGAAGACGACGAATTGGAGTTTGCAAATCAGTGTTTATTCATTCGTAGACGAATTGATGCGTGTCGGAGCTTTAGAGAAAATGGTGGAGATGTAGCAAGAACACTTTCTTCAAGGCCCCACCAATTTAGATATCGAAGAAGAGCAAACTCTTCTCAAATACTAATACCTTTAGTGTCATCTGAAAGACGAAAGTATATACCTATAGGTTACGTCGATAAAGCTACTGTAATCCAACAAACAGCGCAAGTCGTTTACGACCCTGAAATTTTTATTTTTGCTATATTAACTTCGCAAATGCATATGGTCTGGGTAAAAACAGTATGCGGTCGAACTAGAACTGACCTCCAATATTCCAATGCCTTATGCTACAACACTTTTCCGCTCCCAGACCTAAATCAATCAGAAAAATCGGAGTTAGAAAGATTAGCTATAGGCATTTTAACTGTTCGAGAATACTTTCCTGATAGAACATTGGCTGAATTATACGACCCATTAAAAATGCCAAGTGATTTAATTAAAGCACACAATGAACTTGATAGGTTTGTAGAGTCTCTCTATCAAGAAAAAGAATTTGATTCAGACGAAAGCAGACTATCATGCATGCTAGAGCTTTATAAAGAAATGATAGGAGGTCAGGATGCCTAATTTAATGCACTTTGAATATGCGCAAACTGGTGCTAGCTCAAACGAAAATGAGATGGGCATGCGAGCAATGCAAGCACGTGCCTATGCTGCTCGTAATAGTCAGTACCTATTGCTAAAAGCGCCTCCTGCATCAGGTAAATCTCGCGCCCTAATGTTCCTAGCATTGGATAAGCTACATAATCAAGGTATCAAAAAAGCGATTGTAGCGGTGCCAGAGCGATCTATTGGTGGTTCGTTCAGTTCAACCGAGTTAAGTAAGTACGGTTTCTTTTGTGATTGGGATATTGACGATAACAATAACCTATGTATTCCTGGTGGTGAGAGTAGTAAGACCAAAGCGTTTAAGCGTTTTATGATAGGCGAAGACAGGATATTAATTTGTACTCACGCTACACTACGTTTTGCCTTTCAGGAAATAGAAGACAGCGTATTTAATGACTGCTTGATCGCTATTGATGAATTTCATCACGTGTCTGCTGATGGTGACAACGTCTTAGGCGGTGTATTACGTAGCATCATGGCAAATACCAATGCTCATATTGTCGCTATGACAGGCTCGTATTTCCGTGGCGATAGTATCCCTGTACTGACACCTGAAGATGAAGCTCAGTTTGATAAGGTTTCTTTTAACTATTATGAGCAGCTCAATGGTTATAACTATTTAAAGTCACTTGGTATTGGCTATCACTTCTATCAAGGTCGCTACACTGATGTCATTCATGAAGTACTTAACTCAGAAGAGAATTATGGTAAGAAAACCATTATTCATATACCAAACGTGAATTCGGGTGAGTCAACCAAAGAAAAATATGATGAAGTAGATGCTATTCTCGAAGTGCTGGGTGAAGCAGGTAAGAGAGATCCTGTAACAGGCGTTATTCCTGTTACGCGACCTGATGGTACAGTTATTAAGGTTGCAGATTTGGTTGAAGAGAACGAGCGAGATATTATCCAAAACTATTTACGTAATATGAATCACGTAGATGATATGGACATCATTATTGCTTTGGGTATGGCAAAAGAGGGTTTTGACTGGGAGTGGTGTGAACACGCACTTACTGTTGGATATAGAAGCTCACTAACTGAAATCATTCAAATTATTGGTCGTTGTACTCGAGATAGTGCAAATAAAAGCCATGCCCAATTTACCAACCTTATCGCGCAACCTGATGCTGCAAACGAGAACGTGACTATTGCAGTAAACAACATGCTTAAAGCTATTACTGGCTCATTGTTAATGGAACAAGTGCTTGCCCCTAATTTTAAATTCAAAACAAAAAAGGATGGCGACTTCGAACCGACACCACCGGGCACTATGAAAATAGGTGGTTTTAAAGAACCAAGTACTAAGCGCACTAAAGCTATCATAGAGTCTGATTTGGCTGATCTAAAAGCTGCTATCTTGCAAGATGATAAGGTTATTGCAGCCTCAGCAGGTAAGGTCGATCCTGAGGTAGTCAATAAAATTCTTATACCGAAAATAATTCAGCGGAAATACCCTGACTTGACTGAAGCTGAAGTTGAAGAAGTAAGACAGCAAGTCGTAGTCGATTGTGCAATAAGCTCAGCAGAAGTAACTGAGCAAGGCGGTAAGAAGTTTATTCGTATGGCTGACAAGTTTATCAATATTGATGAGCTACATATTGACTTGATTGATCAGATCAACCCTTTCCAAAAGGCATTTGAAATTCTGTCAAAATCCATCACTACAGATGTGCTCAAGTTAATTCAAGAATCTATCGAAACCACTCGTATTCAAATGGACTTTGATGAGGCTAAGTTGCTATGGCCCAAAGTTAAGCAGTTTGTGAATGAAAAGGGTCGTGAGCCTGACTTAAATAGCTCAGATTTTACTGAAAAGAGACTGGCTGAGTGTGTCATTTATATTAAGCAACAGAAACGCAAGAGAGTACCTGCACAATGAAAAATGAAGAGTGGCAAGCTTTAAAGTCTATGGAATTAGATGACTGGCTAAGCTTCATTGATAGCGATGACGACTTAGGGCTTACAACGATTAAAGTGAAGTCGCGAGCACCTACGGCAGATGAACACTTAGTCGCTAAGTTCCAAGAGATAAGTGACTTTTACAGAACCAATAAGCGCTTACCTGAAAACAATATGGCGAATATTAGTGAGCTTATGCTGTTTAAGCGATTGGATTCCATCAAAAATAACAATGAACAGTGCCTAGCTTTAGTCGATTTTGATGAATTTAATCTGTTGCCACTTACTCATGAAGTCGCTGCACCAGAACCTGAAATTGTTGAAAAAGAAATCACCTCATTTGAAGATATCTTTGCAGATGATGATTTTGGCTTACTCGGTGACTCTGATCAGAGTATTTTCAATATCAAGCATATTAAAGCAGATAAACGAGCCGAAACTGACTTTGTTGCACGACGTAAGTCATGCAAGGATTTTGATAAATACAAAGACCTATTTCCTGTTGTTCAGCAACAGCTAAACAGTGGTCAACGTAAGATTGTGGAGTTTGATGATAAAGGCGAAAACTTAGCAGTTGGTGAGTTTTACATATTGAGTGGCGTACTACTTTATCTAGAGGAAGTAGAGTTTAGTAGTGATGCAAAAACAGTAGATGGTAAGCGGTTCAGAAAAGACGGAAGAACCCGCTGTATATTTGAAAATGGTACAGAATCAAATATGCTTTACCGCTCTCTAGCCAAGGCTCTTTATGCTGATGGTAAAATAGTCTCTCCTGTTGGTGAATATTTTGCTGATATCAAAAATATCAACGAGGATGATGAGTCGGCTGGTTTTATTTATATTCTATCAAGTCAAAGCCAAGACTCTCGCATCCAAGCCATACCAAATCTATTTAAAATAGGCTATTCACGCACACCTATTAAGAAACGCATCGCAAATGCAGCCAATGAACCTACTTATTTAATGGCACCAGTAGAGCTTGTTGCTAGCTATGAATGCTATAACATGAATACTCAAAAGTTTGAAAACTTAGTACATACCGTATTTAGAGATGTTTGCATTGATGTGGAGATTGCAGATTTACAAGGTAATATGTGCAAACCTAGAGAATGGTTCAGTGTGCCTTTAGAGCAGATAAACACAGCGATAGACTTGATAGTGACCGGGCAGATTGTAAACTATAGGTATAACTCCACTACCAAGAAGATAGGGCTGAAGTAAAGTGTGAGCAATATTTAGCGAATTTCAAGCCTAAAGCTATCAAATTATAGAGAGTTGTTAAGTTGACACTATATCTTAATGTATTAGAAGCTAAGCTTTACACTCGCTGTTGAATAGTTGGATAAAGCAGTATAAGAAAATAGTAGATTTCACATGAATATTGACGAAATTAAGATTTATCTTATTAATTTTTAATGATATCATGATGTTAGATGTATTTTTAGTGTCTTTATAAGAACTACCTTTCTAAATCTTATAATCCTTAAAACAAAGGATCAATATAAAGACCCAGCCTAGTGCTGGGTTTTGTGTCTCTAACAATGATTTAACGATAGAAAATGGAAAAATAATAAGTCAGGCGACTGTGTATTCAAATAGTGCTGATGATTAGAAAAATGAAATCAAATATAAGCGTTATTTAGTGGAATAATGTCTGTTAATAACAATATTTTTTATTGGTAATAAATATATTTGGCGAAAAACAATGGTTAAAATTATTCTTTTGTTTAATATGTTAGTTATTAAAAGGAGTGGTTAAAAATAATCACTACCATTTAAATATTCATTATTATAAAAAATTATGCTAATCTGCCTAACCTGTAGTGTTTATAATGCAATATTGAAGTGGTTAGACAATGTCTGATGATAAATTTTTATCATGATGTGTCGGTCATGTGATATTTCTAACAAATAAACGTACTGTCTGTATGGTTTGGCAAGTCGCCAAAAACCATCACACCATTTTTAAAATCCTACCCAATAAAAAAAGAGGTTACTATGAGTAATGCAATCGATCTAGACAGCTTGAATGTAGACGAGCTACGCGCCATCACTGAAAATGCTCAGCAATTGATTGAGCAAAAACAGCACCAGCGTTTGCATGAAGCCTACATTCAATTTGAGCAAATCGCTGAAAATGCCAACAGCACGATTGAAGACATCTTAAAGGCGGGTGAGAGCCTTGAGAAAAAACGCAATATCAAATATCGCAACACTGAAAACAGTGAAGAAACATGGACAGGTCGTGGCCGTAAACCAACTTGGTTGGTTGAAGCACTTGAAGCCGGTCATGATATCGAAGATTTTGCGGTATAATAATTATACTTAGGACTGGGTCGAGAGTTGATAGGCCAGTTCTGATATATCGCTGATTGATTGAACAAAAGCCAGTATCTAAGTATGAGATACTGGCTTTTTTACTGTCATCTTGAGGTCATTGTTTGTTATGATAATGGCGTTTTTATCTGATAAAAGAGTGATAATGCTGTGACCCAAACGTCTGCTGCGTCTCATAAGCGCCCGCGCAAGCGGTGGTGGCTCGTTGGGCTGCTGCTGTTTTCGTTGTTTACCTTGTTGCAAATGCCAGCCGCGTGGGTGGTAGAAAAGTACGCACCGCAGTCTCCTTATGTGCAGCATGTGTCTGGTAACGTCTGGCAAGGCGCTGCCATTTGGCAGCTGCCTATATCCCAAGCCTCGTTGACAGGCGCGGCAAATTGGTCATGGCGACCGTGGCAACTATTCCTCGGTAAACTGGGCGCGGATGTTGATATCAGTACAGGCCAGACGCGTCTGGATGGGCAGGTCAATATCGGCCGCAACAGTTGGCAAGTCGATGAACTGCACGGCAAAGTTGCCCCTGAGACGCTGACCAATATAGTCAATTGGCAGCTGCCGAGCGCTCCTATTCAGGTCAACGGGGTATCGCTTGAACACCACTCTGCTACAGAATCAGCCGCTGCTGGCTTTGTGGCTGCGGATGGTCAACTCACTTGGGTTGGCGGCGAGCTTGGCTATCCAAGTGGCGGTAAGGTTTTTTATCTCACCATGCCGCCACTGCGTGCTGAGCTGAGCGCGGAGCAGAAAAATAATTTGAACCTGCTGCATATCAATTTACTCAACAATCAAGACAAACGACTGGGCGATCTATATATTGATGGTGATAACATGCTCGATGTGAGTTTAACCCAGCGCTTATTAGAAAATATGCCTGAATATAAAGGCCAAGCCCCGCAAGATACGCCAGTGGTTAGTGTCCGTCAGCCGCTGCTATCAGGGCTAGGGCGCACGCCATGACAACAGTGGTCAATAGTCTCAAACCAGCTATCGATATGGTCAATCGCTGTGCAGCGTGGCTGCTACTGGCCGCCACCATCTGGCTATGCTGGACAGCAGCACGACTGCTTTGGTTGCTACTTGCGCCGCCTTTGCCGCCTGCATTACCTGTAGTGCCGTTACAAAACAGCAGTGCTCAAATGGGTGATAGTAGCGGTCTGTTTACTATCTTTGCTGATGCTGTGCCTGACGCCGCCTCTATCGCGCCGCCGCCCAATGTGTTGCTTAAAGGGGTGATGCTGGCTGTGCCAGAGTCGCTGTCCTCTGCTTTATTAGACGTTAATGGTGAGGTGAAAAACTACCGTATTGGTGATCCATTAAGAGACAGCGGCTACACGCTGGTTGCTGTTGACTGGAATGAAGCCATTATTGCCGATGCCGCCGATCAGCAAACGGTAATCAGTATGGCAGATGCGATGATGCTGGATCAGCGCGGCGGCGTAGGCAATCAAGTCGCCAATCAGCGCCTGCCAAACACCCCAAAAAATCTCAATATGATGAATCCCTCTACGTTGCCCACGCCATCGCTGCCCAATGGCGGCACAGGCGGTGAGAACCGTGATGCATTATCTAACAGTTCCCCTAACTCAGCGATTGAAGAGGCAGTGACCGCGCTGCAGGACAACCCTGCCAGCTATCTGAGCCGAATGGGGGTGATGGCATCGGGAGAGGGGTATCAGGTCACCGCCGCGATGCCATCAGGACTGCGTAGTCGTCTAGGGCTTGAAGCAGGCGACCGTGTTTTGAGTGTCAATGGACAAAATGTGGGCAGCAACCCTACTCAAGACGCCTCGTTATTACAACAAATACAGCAATCAGGTGAAGCGCAGATTGAAGTTCAGCGTGGTGATCAAGTCATCACTGTTCGCCAGCAGTTTTAGCATACTGCCGCAACCCTGTTAACGCGCTATTTGATGCGACCTATATGGCTACCATCAATAGCGCAATACGATTTTATATCGCAATGAGCGACATCACAGTGGGTAACTATGACCATGGTAAGTTTGCATAAATTTTCAGTACGCCCGTTACAACAGATCGTGCCGCGCCTGATGCGCTTGTGCCGTCCGCTATGCTTGGCATTGCCATTATGGGCAGCGGCAGCGGGACTGGCACATGCTGAGAGCTGGAAAGTCAATTTACAAGACGCTGATATCAAGGCGTTTATCAATGAAGTTGCCACCATCACTGATCAAAACTTTGTCCTTGATCCGCGTATCAATGGTAATGTGACCGTCATTTCAAACCGTGCGTTGTCTCGCGATGAAATTTACCAGTTGTTTTTAAGTGTGATGCAGGTCAATGGCATTGCCGCGATTGAGTCAGGTACGACCATTAAACTGGTGCCAGATAACGTGGCAAAGCAATCGGGTGTTGACGTGGATCTACGCGGCGATACCGTGGGTGAAGCACTGGCCACGCGAGTGATTTATCTGACCAACACCCAAGCCGCAGAGGTGCTGGGTGTGATTCGACCGCTGATGCCGCAGTCGGCTCATGCTGCTGCTGTATCAGGTGTCAATGCTTTGGTATTGTCAGACCGCGCCGATAGCCTGAACCAGCTGACGGCTTTGATTCGTGACCTCGATAGCAATGTGAATGATAGCCTGCGTGTGATTACGCTACGTCACGTTGATGCTGAGCGCATGATGGATCTGATCAGTGCGCTGGTCAGCAGTGCAGGAACGGGTTCAGGGGCAGGTTCAAATAACAACCAATTGAAAGTCATTGCTGATAGTGCCAGTGACCGTCTGTTGGTGAAAGGCAGTCCTGAGATGATTGCCAAAGTCCAAGAGATGGTCAATCAGCTCGATACCACGCCAACACGGCGCCTGAGTGGTCTGCGCGTGTTTCGTCTCAAATATGCCAGCGCCAGCCATATTGCCGATATGTTACGCGGCCTACTGGCCAACCAGTCTATTAATAGTACAGGTGCGACATCGACCTTAGAGTCGGCCTCGCTGGAGAGCGGTAGCAATACTACTGCAGCGCTAACCAATAACCCCAGTGCCGCTTCAGGTATCGCCGCCAACACATCGACCAGTAGTGCAGGCGGGTCGGGTACAGGTATTGGAGGTCGACCTTTTAGTATCATCGCTGATGAAACGCAAAATTCGGTCATTGTGAATGCCGCGCCTGAGCTGATGGTCGAAATAGAAGAGGCGGTCAACCAGCTTGATAATCGCCGCGCTCAAGTGCTCATTCAGGCGGCAATCGTCGAAGTCTCAGGCAATGATGCCAAGCAGCTGGGCGTTCAATGGGCGCTTGGTAATGCCAATAGTGGCTACGGTGTGGTCAATTTTAATAACGTAGGCGCCAGCGCCACCAGTCTGGCCGCGGCAGCCCTTAGTGGCAGCCCTCTTGCCATCAGTGATGCGGCAACCTCTATTGCAGGCGCACTGATTGGTATTGGTGATAGCCGCAAAGACAGCAGCGGTAACGAGCAGTTTTATGGTGCCATCTTGCAGGCCCTTGACTCGACTACCAGTGCCAACTTGTTATCTATGCCATCTATCCTGACGCTGGATAATGAAAAAGCCAGCATCTTAGTTGGACAAAATGTGCCCTTTGTCACTGGTTCTTATACCACCAGTGGTAACTCTTCAAATAATCCATTTCAGACCATTGATCGTAAAGATGTGGGTATTAACTTAAATGTCATTCCGCATATTGGTGACAATGGCACCGTACGTTTAGAAGTGTCGCAAGAAGTGTCCACCGTCGTGCCCAGCAGTATTGGTAATTCAAATGGCCTGATTACCAATAAAAGCCTGATCAACACCACTATCTTGGCCGATGATCAGCAGACCATCGCCCTTGGTGGCTTAATGCGTGATAACACCACCACGCGCCAACAAAGAGTCCCCGGTCTGGGCAATGTGCCCGTGATTGGTCGGTTGTTTCGATCCGATGATGATAGTAAAGAAAAAAGCAATCTCATTATCTTTTTGCAGCCGACAATCTTGCGTGATGGCGGTGCCGTCGCCAGTATCACTGAGCGCAAATACAACCAAATGCGCGTGATGCAATTGGTTATTGATAAAAATGGCACTATCAAACAGTTGCCGCTGAGCGGTACAGAAGGCTGGGACGGTGACGTCAGTCAAGATTACGAGCTGATGCCGCTGAATCCATTGGTGCCCAAACGCGATCAAGCAGCCAAGCCGACTACCAAACGCCCGAGCTTTACCAGAATCGACAATCCCACCAGTGGTATGAATACTTATCCGCTTGAGCCTTAATGCTGATGGGTTTTAGGTTTGATGAGCAAGTAATGTATGAAGGGCCAGTTGATGATGACATCTACCAGCAAATCTAGCACTTTGCCGCCGCCAGTTGGCGAGCAAGTGTCATCCAAGAAAAAGGCAGCTGCTAAAAAATGGCTGACCTTAAGCCTAGTGGGTGCTGCGCTGCTATTGATCCCCAGACGCAGTAGCTATCATCTATGTAATAGCGCTGGCGCAACGCCACAATCACGTAAAAACCACAAACAACCCTGCTAAATATACGACGGTGCGCTGATTTTGTGATAGTTTATCTATAAAGTATGCCAAGCGCCCAGCCATGAGTGGTGGGCGTGCTTATTTTACAAGGTATGTGATTATCACCACTATGAAAAAGCACTCAAGATACGTAGGTACAACATCGCGAGCCGCCAGCTATAGAGCCGTGCTGTTTATGCTGACGGCATTGGCTCTGGTTGCTTGTAAGCCGCAGCCAAGATCTATGTTTGAGCAGCAGGCGGACGCTGAAGCCAATCAGGCAGCTGAGTCAAGCGCTGAGTCTGAAGCGCTTGCCGCCATCGTCGCGCCAGTAGTAACGGCGCCTGCCTCTGAAACGGACACCCAGATCAATAGTCCGCGCCGCACCATTGATGTCTCTACCCATCAAGCCATTGCCAAGCAGCGTAGCTGTGAGGGCGACCAAGCCGATTGTCAGTATTTTGAGCTCAATGTTCTTGAGTTTGAGCCAGCACAGCCGTGGTTAAATAGCATCATGTGGCAAACCATCGCACGCGTCATGGCACCAGAAACCCCGCTGGCCAGTCAAGATGAAGTAGCCAAAAAAACTGTCTCAATGTTATTTAACCAAGTGGCGTATAGTGAACAGGCGGTGCCCACATTGCCCATGTATCAGCGCATCGACACTGACTTGATACTGAACGCTTCCAGCGATGCACAACAGCAGACAGACAAGGCGGATACTGGCTATCTGGTTGTCCACGCCACGCAGCAGCACGGCGGTCATCAGCGTCATTATCTCAGTTATGTCATGCTTGATATGCAAAAACAGTTGCAATTGACCATTCGTGATATTCTGTTACCTAACGTCGATACAGAAATGCTGCTAGACACATTTCAACATACTAAGAAAAAATGGCTCACTGAACAGGGCGTAGCAGCTGATCAAGTTAAAGACTGGCCACTGCAGTTGTCCTCGCAATGGTATTTGGACGAACAAGGACTGCATATGGTCTATCAAGCAGGTGAGCTGCTCGAGGTGCAAACAGAGGCGGTAGATCTAATGGTGCCTTATGGCTTACTTCAGCCACTGATCAAGCCGCGTTACATGGTCACAAGCCCAGAAAGCGCTGGTCATTCGGGAACCTGAGACTGTGTTAAATTGCAGAATATTGACTTGATTTATCTACCAATAACCATCGATAAACGCGAATCGATTGATTTTGGATATCCCATCATGATGACTGAGAATAGATCTGCTCATGACCTGACTGTATTGTCTGAGGTTATGCCATTGATTGACACCCACACCCATTTTGATGATGTTGTCTTTGATGATGATCGGCTATTACAAGCGGCGCAAGCACGTGCAAAAGGTGTCCATCATTTGGTGCTGGTTGGCTATGTCTATCAGCATATTGAGCGGCTGTATCACACTCAGCAGACGCTACAATCCGATACCATGTATGCACCCCAGAGTCATATTGCGCTAGGTTTGCATCCTTTTTATATTGAGCAGCATACAGAAAAAAATCTTGCACAGCTTGAGCAATTGATAACTGACAGGCGTCCGCTTGCTATTGGCGAGATTGGGCTAGATACTTATACCCCAGCCATGAAACAGCCCGAGGTCTTTGCCAAGCAGCAACAATTTTTTGTCGCACAACTTGATCTGGCAGTGCAGTACCAATTACCAGTGATGCTGCATATTCGTAAGGCTCATGCTGAAGCACTAGCCATTTTAAAAGCGCACGCTTACGATGCTCAAAAGCTTGGCGGCATCGCGCATAGCTTTAGTGGCGGTGTGCAAGAAGCCAAAGCCTTTGTCAAATTGGGATTCAAACTGGGCATTACAGGTCAAGTCACCAACCCAAACGCCAAAAAGCTGCGCAAGGCCATCCAAGCAGCCGTGGAAACGTACGGCATAGAGTGTCTTGTGATTGAAACGGACTGTCCTGATATGATGCCGATGGCGTGTCAAAATGCAGCGCCCACCGAGTCTAGGCCCCAGCGCAATGTCCCTGCCAATCTGCCTTGGGTCTTAGCGAGTTTAAGTGAGTTATTAGCTCTGCCAGCAGCTGACCTCGCGTTGCAGTTGTGGCATAATAGTTGCTGTGCATTACAGATGGCATGGCCTTATCCATCAGCCAAAATCAGCGATAAAGCATAAGTATGTTCCACAACCAAGAGCAATGATACTAGGCTAAGGCAGTATCATTATTTCCGACTATAAGAGCCAGCCATTTCTATGACCCATCAACCCAATATTGCCGTGTCATCCGCCGTGAGTGCCGTAGCTGATGACGACCAGTACCAGCGCCGCTTTCAAGGGACACAGACCTTATATGGCGAAGCCACCTGTGAACTATTTGCTGCCGCACATGTCTATGTTATTGGCGTGGGTGGCGTCGGCTCTTGGGTCGCAGAGGCGCTGGCACGTACTGCAGTCGGTACAGTGACACTGATTGATTTGGACGTTTTGGTTGCTTCCAACGTTAACCGTCAACTGCCTGCTCTTGATAGCAATTTTGGTCAAAGTAAAATTGCGGCTATGTCAGATAGGATGACCCAAATCAATCCACGTATAAAGGTCAACTTGGTCGATGACTTTTTGACACCTGATAATGTGGCGACGCTATTGCCCAGTCGCGAGATGGCAAAGACAGCGGCGCGTGCCAATCGGCCCATGATCATCTTAGATTGTGTTGATGACATGCAGGCAAAGGTTGCTATTGCGCTCCATTGTCGATTTAATAAACTAAAATTGATTTGTGCTGGCGGCGCAGGTGGTAAGATAGATCCATTACAAATCACCACCAGTGATTTAAAAGACTGCTATCAAGACCCACTATTGGCGAGACTACGCAATAAACTGCGTCACGAAAAAGGCATCAATAGTGCCTTAAAAGAAAAGTTTGGTATCCGATGTGTATATTCGACAGAACCGCCAAAAGTGAATAAAAGTTGTCAAAGCGGTGGGCTGCATTGTGGTGGATATGGGTCTGCGGTGACGGTCACTTCAGTTGTGGCAATGATAATGGTGAGTGAAACACTGCAGCTGCTGACATCGCATGCTGCCAACACGAGCTTACGGTGATTGAGGGAGAACCACATGCCGAATTATTCTTACCCTATAGCGATGGATGAAAAAGCTCGTATCGCTAAACTACGGGAATACAATGTGCTCAACAATGACAATGAGCTTGCCTTTTCGCGCTTAACTGAGATGGTCAAGTTGTTTTTTGATGTGCCGATTGTGACCATTACTTTTATGGATGAGGAAACTCAGTATCTCAAGTCTCCTCATGGGCTGGATGATATTTGCACGACACCGCGTGAGATGGCGATTTGTAACTATACGGTGCTATCCAATGAGGTGTTTACCGTACCAGACTTGACACTTGATGCGCGCTTTAAACACAATCCTTTAGTTACTGAACATCCCTTCTTTCGCTTTTATGCTGGCGCACCGATTATCTTGCGCGAGGAGCATCAAACATATCGTCTAGGCTCGCTGTGCGTCATTGATACCAAGCCCAATCATGATTTTACCGATCAGCAAAAGCAGTTGCTCGAACAGTTTGGTGCCATGGCAGGGGATGCGCTGCAATTACAAAAACAGCAGCGCCAAGCCAAAAAAGACAGTGACATGAAGTCTGAATTTTTGGCCAATATGAGCCATGAAATACGCACACCGATGAATGGCATCATGGGCATGGTCGATATGCTGGATGAAACGCCGCTTAGCCGTGAGCAGCAAGAGTATGTGGAGAATATCAAAGTCTCAACCGAGCATTTATTGGTCATTATCAATGGCATCTTAGACCTCTCTAAGGTCGAAGCAGGCAAGATGACGATTGATAGTGTCCCCATGGATTTGTCTGAGTTGTGCAATGAAGTGATCAATTTGTTTGCGGCAAAATCGCGTCAGCGCGGCGTGACGCTGGATTATCATTATACTGAAGAGCTGTCCTCTTATGTCAAAGGCGATCCTGTTCGCCTCAAACAAATTTTGGCCAATCTGGTCAACAATGCCATTAAATTTACCCGCGAGGGCGGGCGCGTTAGTATTACGGTCAATCATGCCTTGTATTGCAAATGGGCTTATTGCACGCTAGGTAGCGACGATCATGACTTAAACGAATGCGAAGAGATGATTTCTATTTCCGTTTCGGATACGGGTGTGGGTATCAAACCTGAATCCCTCGATGCCATCTTTGATGCTTATAGCCAAGCTGACAAATCTACCCATCGTCTTTATGGCGGCACAGGTTTGGGTCTGTCGGTCTGCAAATCATTGGTTGAACTGATGGGCGGTGATATTCGGGTCAAAAGCAAAGTCAGCTTTGGCACCACTTTTGAGGTGCTATTGCCATTGCCTACGATTGAGCAATCACAGTTTGACGTGACGCAATATTCTGATCGTATTGACCCTGAGCCTATTGCCCAAGATGTTGGACATATTTTATTGGTCGAAGACGACAGTGTGAATGCCATGATTGCCAAAAAGGCTTTACACAGCTGCGGTCATACCGTGACACATGTCACGGATGGACAAAAAGCCATTGAAGCTTTTGCCGAGAATCCTGAGACTTATGATGTGATTCTCATGGATCATCATATGCCCATCATGGATGGGATGCAGGCGACGATTAAGCTGCACGAAACCTACGATCCGAGCATCTTGCCGCCGATTATTGCACTGACGGCCAATGCGATGGACGGAGAACGTGAAAAATACCTAGATGCAGGCATGCAGGATTACTGTACCAAACCTTTCAAAAAAGAGCAGCTCAATGCGTTGGTACAGTACTGGCTGATGCACAAGCGTTCAATGTGATTGTTTTTAGATAAAAGATTTAGCCAGTTTAAGACCGCTAAATGATTTAATGGGCTAATTAATGACACGCCCTAAATAGCACCCAAAAAAAAGCGCAGTCACCATCAACGAGACTGCGCTTTTTTGTGCAGGATAATGAGTGTAATCTGGGTTAGTTAACACGCGTCTGATAATCGCCAGTACGGGTATCTACACGGACTACTTCACCTTGCTGGACGAATAATGGCACCCGTACTACTGCACCAGTCTCTAATACGGCAGGTTTTCCGCCGCCGCCTGACGTGTCACCACGGACACCTGGATCGGTCTCAGTGATTTTCAATTCAACAAAATTTGGCGCGGTGACAGACAATGGCACACCGTTAAACAAAGTGATGACACATAGGGCATTGCTGTCGTCTTTTAACCACTTGCCCGCATCACCAAGCGCCGCTTTATCTGCTTGCAACTGCTCATAGCTTTCAGGATGCATAAAGTGCCAGAACTCACCATCATTGTATAAATAGTTCATTTCTGTGTCCATCACATCAGCTGCTTCTAAGCTGTCACCTGATTTGAAGGTTTGCTCAAGCACTTTACCGCTACGTAGGTTACGCAGTTTGACACGGTTAAACGCTTGCCCTTTACCAGGTTTGACAAACTCATTTTCAATGATGGCGCAAGGATTGCCATCCAGCATTACTTTTAATCCAGCTTTAAACTCATTGGTAGAAAAACTTGCCACAAAAGACTCCTAGGGGTTGTCAAGGAAGGTAATAGTGCACCATATGATCTGATGTCATCAGCTATGGCGATGTTTGGTGGGCATACTTTGATAGCACGGCATATAACGGCGTATAATGTCGTTTTTAGGCGCACGTATTAGGCTGTCATGATAAACCATTTAATCACACAAAAAAACTGGCAAACGCAATTATCCGAGGCCATCACCTCGGTGGATGAGTTGCTACAAATACTCGATCTTGAAGCACTAAAACCCACTCTTTACTTGCCAACTCACTTTGAGCTGCGAGTACCACGCGCTTTTGTGCGTAAAATGACAGCTGGAGATGCCGAAGACCCGCTTTTAAAGCAAGTGTTGCCAGATAAGCGTGAGCAAATAGCAGTGACCGGATATGTGGCAGATCCACTGGCTGAACATGCGCACAATCCAACCAAAGGCTTGTTGCACAAATATGAGTCGCGCGTTCTACTAACGCTAACGGGTGCTTGTGCGGTACATTGTCGTTATTGCTTTCGCCAGCATTTTGACTATCACAGCAATATGCCAACGGCCAGTGCTCAGGCTGAGATTATCGATTATATTACTGCTCATCCTGAAATTAACGAGGTGATTTTAAGTGGTGGTGACCCGTTAAGCGTGACCAATCGGCGTTTATTTGCTTGGCTTGATACCTTAGAAAAAATTGAACAGCTCAGTACCATTCGGCTACATACTCGCTTGCCTGTGGTTATTCCAGCACGTCTTGATGATGAGCTACTTGACCGACTGGCGAGAAGCCGCTGCCAGATCGTGATGGTCATCCACTGCAACCATGCCAATGAAATTGATGTACAAACTGCCGAGTCGCTCCAGCGTGTGCGAAAAGCAGATGTGATGCTATTGAATCAAACGGTATTGCTTGCAGGCGTGAATGATAGTGTGACGGCACAAGTGGCGCTCAGTCAGCGGCTCTTTTCTACAGGAGTATTGCCGTATTATCTGCATTTATTGGATAAAGTCGCAGGCGCCGCCCATTTTGACATCGATGAAAATACGGCTATTGACCTATATTGGTCGCTTTTAGCCTCGTTACCAGGATATTTGATACCAAAACTGGTCAGAGAATTACCAAATAAGCCATTTAAAGTGCCCGTTGACATTTATAATATACGATAATTTATAAATTTTGATAAACTTAGTATGGTAACATATCTCAGTTTATTAGTAAGCATTTGTTTCTTAGTTGTGATTAATCCTAATCTGACAATTTTTGCCAGATGTATTATTGGGGGGTCGTTAGTGCAAGACATAACGACCATATATCGAGTATCACGTGGTATGAAGGAGCTCGGCATACTAAACGTTCACTCATTGTATGGGGTTGTTAGGCTATTTTAAATTGCTAACGGGGAGTCTTATGATTACTTTATCGTCATTTCAGTCTTATTTATCATCCGAGCCACCTGCCAATGAGCGCTCGGCTCTGCACACGATGGATATAGGCAATGTAGAAGATGCACAGCTACTCAAATGGACGGCCAATTTGCCCATGCAGGCAGAGTCTGAGCAGATTAAGCAATTAGAAACCATACTGACCAAGCTGAGCATTAGCGACATAGATGATAAAAAAAGATTGCGCTTGATGAGCATCGTGATGGGTACAGCTGATCGACTGATAGTTAATTTGCGTAAGCGCTATATTTATGAGGTCGAATCGCTGAGTGATGACCAGCTACATGATATGGATCAGGTCAAATCCTTATATTATTTGATTATCATGGTTTACGATGGGGTGATAAGACGGGAGCGTGCGGCGCTTGATTATCAACAGCATGCACCCAGCACCCGTGTGTGGCAGCGCTTTATACGCTCAGAGCCAGTATTGCCAGTGACTTTGGCCGCTGCGATCTATCATTCACTACTTGCATACCAAAAATTACTGTTTGAAAGTGCCATTTGTTATCAGCGCCCCCCTGTATATATATGGTCAGCGCTCAATCGCTTATATCGTCTGGCCTCCTTGCACCAGTTGACCCATGCTGATTTGACCTTAGAAGTGATGAATAGGCAGGCAACCTGTATTCATGATCTTTATAGCCAAGCTTGCTTGCATAGTCTGCTCAATGTGGTTGCCATGCGCCGCGCCAATATCTTGCTGGCTCAGCGTCTGTTACCCGAATGGTCAGCACATGTCCGTGCCACGCTAGAGCCACAAACGCGTACGCGCTTATTTGTCGATTTAGAAAGCGATAATCAGCCTGAATATCTGACCACGGCCACACGGATCAATCCTTACAAAGCCGATACGTATTGTTTGTTTATTGAACTTGAGCCACTGACCACCTATTTACGCCAGCACCAAGAAACGTTAATGAATAACCATGAAAAGGCGAATGAGTATCGCTTGGTTGTAGAGGTGCTTATGGCGCTGACACATCGCTATATTTCACGACAAGTGACTGCGTTATCTAGTACCAAGATCAAGCAGCGGGCAACGGTCATCACTGGGTTTAGCAATATTCACTACCGTGTGGCGGGTGATCGTAGCTTAATGAATTTAATTGCGCCGCAAAGCTTGCCCGCTGAGCATCTGCCCATTTACGATACGGCGCCGCAGCAAAAAAGCAAGCAGACCATATTAGAAATAGAGCTGCCGGACCATCCTGATGCCGCCGCCTCACTTAAAACGCTGCGTTTGCTGACGGCGCAGGACATAGCCGCGCAGCCAAGCATAGCCCATATGTCTGATTGTGATGAAGTTAATGACAAGTACAGTACGCCTACCAAGGACTTATCGGTTAAGCCACCAAAATTAACAGACATCTTTGAAGCGGTGACGGCTCCAGAAGATGAGGATAATAGTCGGTACCCCAAAACAAACCTATTGGACACAGCGCCGCCACGACTAAAGAGTATGAGCTTGTTTCTATTGAGTCCGCACCCAGAAGATATCAAAAAGAATTGGGCGCTTGGTGTGGTACGCTGGCTTAATATCGATGAGCAACTGGTTGAAGCGGAAGCTCAAATACTTGGTCATGCACCAACTGCCTGTGCGCTGCGCTTAGTTGATAGAGACAATCGCAGCCTGCGTTTCGTACCAGCTCTGTTGCTTGCTCGTGAAGACACCCTGCAAACAACGTGTAGTCTTTTGGTACCGTCTTATCAGTTTAAAGCTAATGACCGAGTGTTGGTACGTTTAAACGACAAGCAAAAACCGCTCAGATTACAGCGTAGACTGCTGTCCACAGAGCGGTTTACACAATATGAAGTGGTACAACTATAAGGTCTTGTAGAAACGCTATCATATGCGCTGATGACTTATATCAGCTATTTATCATCATCTGTTGCTTTTATGCTCAGCAGGATGATTGTGCTATTGTGTGATATCAGTAGCAAATGTTGATAAAATTAAGTACTCTGTGGCACCATGCCATTGGTTATTAATTCATTGTGTAAAAAATATGACGCGTTACTCATGGTTGTATTGAACTGTGGGACGGTGCTATCTAACACATTATGTTACTTAAATCACGCTTATCTTATATTGCAAGCGAAATCTAAAAAAGGCCTGCCATGCAAAAGAAAACATTGCTTAATTTGTTGGTTATTGATGAAGATCAACTATATGCCGAACGCTTGGTCAGCTTACTGTCTGCTTATTATGATCAGGTCAACTTAGGTTTTTTAGATGATGAAGAGGAATTATTAAAAACTCTGCGCCATCAGTGGGATGTACTGATATTCGGCAAAGCCTATGATATGGGGTTTACTGATGTGGTAGCTATCGTACAAGAACAGAAGCTTGACCTCCCCATGATTTGCTTGATGAATGATGATATGGCCCATACTGGCCGTAATGAAGACGGCTTACCTGCCGTAATTGATGGCACCATGGTCAAAGCATTGCTGGCAGAAAAAGAAACCCAAGTGATAATGGCGATTTGTCTGCAGCATGCCAACTTGCGTGCACGTCGTCAATTAAAAACCCTGCGCTACGTGTTGTCAGAAGCAGAGCAGCGCGCCAATATCCTCATCAAAAACTCCAAAAGTGCAGTTGCATATCTGGATCAGGGTATTCATATTTTCGCCAACGATCCGTACTTGCAGTTGTTTGGTTTTAAAACGATGAGTGAGATTATTGGCGTGCCTGTTATCGATTTGATTGCAGGCGGTGATAATGTGAAGGCTTTTAAACAGTTCTTACGTAAGTTTGACAAAGGCAGCCGCGATCAGGTGGAATTTAATTTTGAGAGCCGCCGTACTGATGACACTACGTTTGAGGCCAAACTACAATTGGCCGCTGCGACCTTAGAGGGTGAGCCTGTCACGCAAATTATTATTCAGCAAAATACCAATAGTAGCGCTGAGATTGCTAAAAAACTGGCCCAAGCTGAGCGTCAAGACAGCTTAACGGGGCTCAATAATCGTCGCGGTTTTGAAGAATACTTTGAGCGCTTATATCAGCAGATACAGCAAGGAGAAACCAGTGCCGGTTTATTTTATATTCAACTGGATAATATTGGTAAAATTAGCAGTAGTTTAGGTTTACAAGGCGTTGATGCTACCATTAAACAAGTGGGTTACTTGCTTGATGAGATGATTGAAGAGGGGCACGTCAGCCGCTTTAGTGACACGGCATTTACCATTTTGGTTGAAAACCTAACCACTCAAGCACTAAAAGATACGGCTGAGCGTATCCGTGAACGTATTGGAAGTATGTTGATTGAGGTTGATAAGCGCACCACCTCAACCACAGCCAGTATTGGTATTGTCAAAGTTGAAACCAACGCTGCCGAACCGCAAGTGCTGCTTGAGCGCGCCATTGATGCGATTAATAGTATTCGGATTGAAACAAAAAATACAGGTGACGCTTATCATCTATACGATCCTCATGAGCATGCCAATAGTGATGATGCAGCGCTTGCCGAAGCATTAGCCAATGCCATTACTCACAATCAATTTGAGCTACAGTTCCAGCCCATATATGACATCGATACTGACAGTAGTGATTTCTTTGAAGTATATCTGCGTCTGCCGCTATCAGATACTGATAAGACCGTTTTGACTCCTGATCATTTCATGGCGGTCGCGAAAACCCATAATTTACGTGAAAAAATTGATCGCTGGGTACTGATCCATGCGTGTAAGCGATTAAACGAAGTACGAAAATCTCAGCCTACCGCGCGTATATTGGTGCAATTGACCAGTGCATCACTAACTGACAAGCAGCTACCAGCGGTGGCCAGTCAGTTGATTAATGCCATCGGAGGCGAGGCAGGTGCCCTGATGTTACAGTTTAATGAGCAAGATGTGTCCAACCATATGACAATGGCCAAATCACAATTTGCGGCGCTAAATAATATCAACTGTCGAATGAGCATTCATCATTTTGGTAATTCGGCCAAATCCATTGAAATTGCCGATTTTGTCAAACCGGATATGGTCAGACTGTCTAGAAATTATGTGGAAGGGATTAATAACGCGGATAACTTAGATACTGTCAAAGCGCTGATCACACGCGCTAACGAGCTCAAGATTGATGTACTCATGCCTTATATCGAAGATGCAGCGACCATGTCAGTATCTTGGAGTGTTGGCGCGCGCTACCTACAAGGGTATTATCTTGAAGAACCCAGCAGTACCATGCATGTCGTTTCTGACAAGTAACTGACTTGATGCGCATATCAACCATTATACCGATATATTACTAACCCATAAGTCAAAAACCATGTTCCAAAAGTATGCATTAAGATATAGCAGTGTGTTATTGGCGTTAACCATATTAAGCGGCTGTGAGCATACCCCACCTGACAGCCGCGCCGCCGTCAGCTTGCCGCCTTATACCCAAGGTGACGCCGATCGTGGCTCTCTCATCTATAAGGATGCTTGTGGCCAGTGCCATCAACTCAACCCTGGTCACAACAAAAAAGGTCCGCAGCTGATGAATGTATACGGAGCCCCTGCTGCTAGTCTCAAAGATTATGACTATAGCGAAGCGCTGATAGCTTCAGAATGGATATGGGATGCCCAAACGCTAGACCCTTATATTGCGGATGCGACAAAAGTATTGCCGAATTCAAAAATGCTATCAGACCCTATGCCAGATGCACAAGAGCGCGCGGATGTGATTGCTTATTTGTCGACGCTACGAGCCATACCAGAACCCCAGCCGTCAGCTGAAAATACAGATAAATAGTGCCTATACGATCAATAGCTGATCATGAGCGTCTGGCACTATTTGACAACATCATTAGATAATAATAAAAAGAGTTCGTATTTATGATGCCCTCAAGCCACAATCGAAGCACACCAGTAACCTCCACTGGCGAGACTAACAGTACCGCCTCTACGCTGAGCAACCAGCAGCAAGTTGCTACGCTACTCGCGCAGCTCAACCGTATCGTACTGGATAAATCGCAGGTGGTGAAACTGGCGCTCAGCTGTGTGCTGGCAGGTGGGCATTTACTGTTACAGGACTTACCGGGCATGGGTAAAACCACACTGGCACAAGGTCTGGCGCAGCTTTTGGGTTTGTCGTTTAACCGAGTGCAGTTTACCAATGATATGTTGCCTGCAGATATTTTGGGCATGAGTATTTACAACCAAGCTAAGCTTGATTTTGAGTTCCGTAAAGGCCCTATCTTTACTCAACTGCTTTTGGCAGATGAAATCAATCGCTCCAGTCCCAAAACCCAAAGCGCGCTACTTGAGGCGATGGAAGAGGAGCAGGTGACCCAAGATGGTACGTTGTATCGTCTGCCCAAGCCATTTTTTGTGATTGCCACTCAAAACCCAATGCAGCAAGCAGGCGTCTATCCGTTACCAGAGTCGCAGCTGGATCGCTTTTTGATGTGTCTGTCGTTGGGTTATCCTTCGCCTGCTGCTGAGCGTGCGCTACTGCAAGGGCAAGACCGCCGTGAGCTGCTGAATAGTTTAGATGCCATACTAGATACCGATGCAGTACAGCAGGCGCAGCACAATGTCAGACAGGTGTATGTGGCTGACGTGGTGCTCGACTATCTACAGCGCTTGGTTGCCAAAACCAGAATCAGCCAAGAGCACCATGGTCTATCACCACGCGGAGTGCTATCACTGCAGCGTGCCGCCCAAGCTTACGCCTATGTGTCAGGACACCAAGAAGTGACACCAGAGGACGTGCAAGCAGTGTTTGCAGCGGTGACTGATCACCGCGTTGGTCAGCGCTTTTTGCCTGCTCATGTAGGCAAAAAGCAGTCACCGCCAACCATTGCTCAGCGTATTATGGCTGACGTGGCGGTAATATAAGATGAGCATGTTGGCTGTCACAGGTGGACTGAGGGGGTGATGGGGTTATGACTGTATTTACGCGCCGCGTATCACAACCATCGAAGGACATGCTCGCACGTTGGTTTGCCAAGCGCGCGCCAAAAAGCGATCAGGCCACGCTTAACCTGCGTAATGTTTATATCTTTTTTAGTCGCGAAGGTGGCTTGTTTGCGCTGCTCTTGATGATTACCTTTATTGCTGGTGTTAATTATGGCAATAACTTAGTTCTCGGTTTGTGCTTTTATTTGGCCAGTGTTTGGCTTATCAGCTTTCATGTGACGTTTGCCCATATATCAGGGTTACAAGTAGAACTGCTTGAGGTGACGATGGCGGAAGTGGGTGCACCTGTTTGGGTGACCTTGCAAGTACGCAGTAGTAGCCGTCAGCCACGTCGTCAGTTGCGCTTTAGCTTCGATCAGCCCAGCCGCTTGGTGGGCGATACAGATGCCGACTCCACTCATAAAAATAAAAAAGCAGTCAGCACCAAACAAGATAATGATCAGACCGACATGCAAGTTTTGCTACCACGCCTTGATGATGAGCACGTCATTCGCCTGCCGATTTATACCAATCAACGCGGTGAGCTTGAACTGCCGCGTCTTCAAATCAAAACGGTTTATCCCCTTGGTATCATGCGCGCTTGGTCATATGTTTATTTTGCACGTACGGCTTGGGTTTACCCCAAACCGGTAGCCTTTGATTGGCAGCCGCAATATCTTGCGGCACGCAATGATGATCTGCCAACAGGAGGACAGTATGCTCAGGGACAAGACGATTTTGACCGCCTTGATCATTATATCGAAGGTGAGTCATTAGCGCGAGTCTCATGGGCGCATGTCGCACGCGGGCAGGGAATGTTCACCAAACATTTTGTTGATCCTATCGGTCATGAACAATACCTTGCCTATGAGAATATGCCGGCCGCGCATCATGAGCAAAAGCTGTCTGAAATGGCTTATGGCGTCATGATGTTGGGTCAATCACAAGTGCCCTTTCAGATGCAACTGCCAGCGGATAATGCCATGACCACAGGGCAAGGGGAGCCATTCGTGCAAGCTTGTCTGCTTAGATTGGCGAAAGCGCCATGACGATACTTTCAAAATCTGCCAAAAATACCGATCAACGCCCATCTGTATCAGGCCTGAATACAGAAGCTTATGTGCCTTTTGAAAAGCTGGCAGTAGGGCGTGTCCAGCCCAGCAATGCTCAGAAAAATAACCCGCGCAAGGCATGGTATCGAGCCTTATTGTCACTACCAGCATATTACTGGGTGCTGCTGGCACAGGTGGTGGTCATTACGCCGCATGCCGCGCACTTACCATTATGGCTGATCGGATTTGCCATCATCAGTATGATGGCGCAGCTGCCACGTATTAAAGCCACATTCAAAAATGTACGCACGCTAAAACGCTTGTATCAGGGCGTACAGATGACAGGGTTTTTACTGGGACTGGCAGGACTGTGGTTTACTTATGGTACCGCTTTTGGGCTGGATATGGGCGTGGCATTTTTATTGCTGTGCCTGATTAGCAAACTTTGGGAATTATACAAGCGCCGTGATGCTTATGTGGTGCTCAACTTGTCATTGTTTGTCCTTGCTGCTTTATTTTTGATGGATCAAGGACTACTGACAACGCTTGAAGTGGTCATTGGGACCGTGATTGTGCTACTGTCATTTATTGCACTCAATGATGATGGCAACACAGAGGGTGATGGTCGTTTGCGCACCTTGGGGGTGCTTGGCGTGTCAGCACTGCCACTTTTGGTGGTGCTGTTCTTGTTTTTTCCGCGACTGCCGCCGCTTTGGTCGGTACAGCTGTCAGGGCAACAAGCGACCACAGGCGTTTCAGACAGTATGTCACCTGGCGACTTTGCCAGTTTGAGCCAGTCAACAGCGCTGGCTTTCCGAGTTGAGTTTACGGGTCAGCGGCCATCACAGAGTGAACTGTATTGGCGCGGTTTGGTGTTTAGTGATTTTGATGGGGTGACGTGGCGGCCAAATCGCAGCGCCATGCAGCTATGGACCGCAGGGCGTACGGCACCTGCTTGGATTAAGCAGGCATTTGCAACAGTGCCAGAAGCCGTGCAGCGCGAACCTGAGAGATATCAAGTTATTTTGGAACCAACGCAGCAGCGCTGGCTATACGGGCTAGACTATCCATTCACTGATCGCCAAGATGTGTCGGTTACTTCCAACTTTACGTTACTAAAGCAGCAGCCTATTACGCAGCAGCTACGCTATGATGGGTTGCGTTTTTTGCCCATGCGTATTGATAACGAACTGGATGTAGAGACACGGCGCATTAATTTATCCTTGCCCAGTGAGGGCAATACGCAAGCGCGTGCACTTGCCAAGCAGCTTTTTGCTCAGTCAGAGTCAGATCCCGTACGCTATATTCAAGCGCTTGAGCGCTGGATCAATCAGACAGAGTTTCGCTATACCTTGTCACCACCACGATTGGGCGCCGACCGTATTGATGACTTTTTATTCAATACCAAAGCAGGGTTTTGTGAGCATTATTCATCCAGCTTTACCTTTATGATGCGCGCTGCAGGTATTCCAGCGCGCGTGGTGGCAGGTTATCAAGGCGGTGAGCTTGGCCGTGGCGGATCGGTATGGGAAGTGCGGCAAATGGATGCGCACGCTTGGTCTGAGGTATGGCTTGAGGGTCGGGGCTGGGTACGCGTTGACCCGACGTCATTTGTTGCGCCAAGCCGCGTCGAACAAGGTATGAACGCACTCACTCAAGCCCAAGGCGCTGCTATGTTTGGTGATGGGGCTGGTGCTCAGCTTAGTTATCAGCAGTATCAAATGCTACAAACCTTACGCCGACTATCCGACCAAGCCAGCTACTACTGGCAAAAAGACGTCGTTGGCTATGACCAAGACAAACAATCAGGTTCGCTACTAAAATGGCTCAACATCAGCTCCATCATGCAGCAAATTGCATGGATGGCTGGATTGTTTATTACGGTGGTGGCCATCATTGCATTCATGATTTGGTACCGTCGCCGCCAGCGTTGGCATCCTGCTGATCAGCCATTAATCCGCCTGTCTAAGCGTTTAGGCAAGCGTGATACCAGCCTCAGTCGTCGTACTGATGAAGGACAATTGGCATGGCTTGAGCGTCTCACTCAGCAGTTTGATGATAGTGGTAATGACATACAGCAACACATCAGCATCATCAAACAAGATTATCGTCAGCTGAGTTATGGCAGACTTAGCCAATTACCCGTGCGCGCACCGCAGTATCAACGTGTACTTAAACAGCTCAAGAACAATATCAAGCTATTGTATTAGGGATATGCCCTAACTATTAGAGTGCTATTGCTGACTATTGGTAAAGTATATGCCCAATAGGTGATGGCAATGGACAACCCAGATCATCCTCTAGCCATAGAGGATTTTTTTATTTAGGAGACAGGTATGATTGTGGTTTATGGTATTGCCGAGCGGCTCAATCCGATCAAGCCAGCGCTGTCTGACGTGATTCATAGTTGTATGCAGCAAGTGCTGGGGCTACCTGAAGACAAAAAAGCCCAGCGTTTTGTACCGTTACAAGCAGACGATTTTTATTATCCCAGTGATCGAAGTGATGCTTATACAGTGATTGAAATCAACATGATGCAAGGGCGGACAGCACAGACCCAAAAAGCGCTGATCAAATCCTTATTTGAACAGATTGACACCAAACTGGGTATTGCGCCTATTGATGTTGAAATCACCATCAAAGAGCAACCCGCACATTGCTGGGGCTTTCGTGGTATGACAGGTGATGATGTTTATGATCTGAAATATAAGGTGAACATATAACCCATGACCACATCTATAGTAGAGAGCCAGCGTTTGTATCTACGCCAGTGGCAGGCAAGCGATTTTGCCATTTTTGCTGCCATGAATGCTGATGCAGATGTGATGCGCTATTTCCCCAATCCTTTATCCGCTACGGTAAGTGATAAAATTGCTAAAAAATGCCAAACGCTGATTGAGCAAAATGGCTGGGGTTTTTGGGCAGTCAGTCGAAAAAATGGTTCAGAAAAAAATAATGACTTTATCGGTATGGTGGGTCTGAATACGGTACATGCTGACATGCCATTTGCTCCTGCTGTTGAGATTGCTTGGCGGCTGCATAAGGACTATTGGGGACTTGGATATGCGACTGAGGCAGCGCGCACGGCGCTCAAGTTTGCGTTTAATGAGCTTGCGCTTGATGAGGTAGTGGCCTTTACTGCAGTGATCAACCAGCGCTCACAACTGATCATGCAGAGCATCGGCATGACAGATACGCAGGAGAATTTTTATCACCACATGCTTGATGCTGATCATCGGCTGGCGCAGCATGTACTTTACAAAATAACTCGGCAGCAGTGGCAGGGGCTTACTGCTCAGAGTGGTTAATCTGTGCGGGTTTCAGACGACGAGGTTCTAGAGAAGGTGAGAATATGGCCTTTAAACGGTAAATCCAGATAAGAGGTATCAATTGGTCTGACGTGCTCACTACTAAAGCCAAAATCTGTCATTTTACTGGTCAGCTTATTTTTGCGTCCGCGACCAGGGTCGACCACGATGATCTCACAGGTTGGGTTAGCGTGGCGTTCGATAAACGCCGCTAAAATAGCCACATGCTGATCCTCATACAGCAAATCGCTGCCAATAATCATATCAAAACGGCCAAGATGACTGTTGTCTTCAGCCCAGTCTAAACGCTCAAAATGAATGTCTTTATTATTATTAAGTGACGTATTTCGATCTAAAAAATACTCGACTGTCGGATGGTAGTCGGTAGCGGTGATGTCGGCATGACGATGGTTGAGCAGTAAGCTTGATAATGCCATGCCGCAACCCACCTCCAAAATGCGCTTACCTGCAATATCGTAATCAAGCATATGATTGGCCAATACCAAACTCGATGGCCACACCACACCAAACAGCGGCCAAGAGGCAGAGCAAATACCCAGTTTTAATGCCTCGTCATCAGGGTCGCTAAATTGTTGGTTGTCCCGTAAAGTACAAAGGTGAATGTCGGTATCACCAATCTCAATCGTTTGGTAGCGCACACGTACAGTGGTCAGCGAAGTCATAACCTATCCTAAAAATGGGCAAAGATGCAAAATTTGGCACTATGCCACAATCAAGAATAGTACTGTCAGTGCTACGGTGCCAGCAATGGCGCACAAGTACAGAGCATATAGACACAGCCAGTATGCCGCAGTTGTGCAGCCAGTATTGTTATTTTGCACGCGTTTCTACTTACGCGGGTAGCAACATAGAATAGAGCCGCCCAAAAGGAGTAGGAGACAGTGGTGAACATAGGAGAAAAGAAGGGAGGTATGATGGTCAGTAGCCAATAAAAACAGTGTCAGGCGGCTACGGCTAAGTCATAGCTGGCGCATCAGCACAATCGCTGTCTACGCCATATAGATATCAGAAAATATGATTAACTGGCAAACTTGAGTCCTGAGGTCTTGATGCCCCAAATCAGCTCCACAAAGGCGCGGTTGTTGGTCAATGGCTCACCATCAATCACCACCGCATAGCCAGCGTCATCAATCCACAAAAACACAAAGCTGGTTTCAGGAACCAATAAATCGACTTGTTCAAAAAAGGAAATAGCGCGGCTACCCACTGACCAGCCGCGCTGCTTTTGGCGCTGCATAAAGCCTGAAAAATCTGCTGCTGCCACGCTCAAGGTGTCGGCCTCTTCTTGGCTATAGCCAATCCGTGCCAGACAAAATCCATCATCTGAGGCAATAGCCGCACGGCGTTTGCCTGACAAGCTGGCAACCACATAGGGCAAAAACTGATCCAGAGGCAAGTTGGGTGCTGGTAAAAAGGTGGATAGTTTTTCAATGAAACCTTGCTCAACAAAGCCATCGAGCCACAGTTCGGGATATTCTTCAAGCCACGTCGATACCAGCATGGTTTCACGATAGGACAACAGCGCTTGCAAAGACAGCTGCATCGCGGTTGGCTCACTTTGTGAAAACGCTTCAAATACACCTTCTGGAGTGAGGGTGATATAGGTTTTGTCAGCATGATCAAAAATAGACATAAAGGCTACCTTTTAAAAATCCTCAAGCATCAGTGATTGTGAGTAGCAAAAAGGCTCTTATACTAATCTGGCGGCACTGTCGAGGTATGTTAGGGTGTATGTATATTTACCGTTATTACATTTGCGATTTATCAAGGTTGCGACTTATCAAGGTTTACTTATATCATCATCCGTACTTGCATGAGCATGGGTTTGTTCCAACTGTTCTTGGCACTCATACCAGCGGTCATCAAACTGCCAATCACTTTTACCCAGTCGAAACCAGACGATGGAGAAGGCCAAGCGATCATTACAAGCCAAGCAGTGTGCAAAAAACTCATTTTCAATCTGTCTGATATTATGGATATCTTCTTGCTCACGCGCAGTCATCAGCTCGGTAGTGATATTTTTGGCAATTTCTTTGGCATCGTCACTACTGATGCGTAAACGGTGTGTCTCGACATTAAATGACGGCGTGACCAATACGCTCCAGCGCGTGGCAAAAACGCTACTGTGTTTGATGTAATCGAGCTTATGAATACAGTTGCGAAACGCCTGTTCAATTTGTGGATGCAAGCGCCCTTCAATAAGCAAAAATATATCCTCGATATCATAAGGGATATCATACCAGCAACCATAAAAAAAGTCAGCAACCGCGCCTTGCAGTGGTTCTTTTTCATTTAATAATAAAGCGGCGTTGATGCGCTTTTTGTGGTAATAATGATTGTCAGGCGCGGCAAAAATTTTGCGCGAATAGTAGCGAAAAGCGTGACGTGCCGCCAATTCGCTTTCTCCAAGGGTCGGTAGGTCAGCCATAATAAGCTCCTCGATCTTAAAAGTGATACTACAGATCATTGAAATAATCGCAGCTATCAGCGGCTGTGATTATCAATTCAGCCTTATATGCACCGTGAATACGGCCGTTATAAGGTCTATACCATTTTAATCAACAGTCAGTCACCAGTGATATCGATTTGCCTTTTCTGTTACCGCAGAGCAGTGATAAGGGGCGTTGCACAATCGTGTTTTTGGTGCAAACATAACCGCAGTCATGCTTGCCTGTACTGTGATAGTAAGCGTCTAATCGAGCAGAGTTTCCATCAGGTCGATCATAAATTCAGCGTCTTCTTCGCTCATGGCTTCAAAACCCTCTGGCATACCAAGCTCAGTAAGCGTGTCTTTGCCATCTGCGTCATCACCGAAGCTGAGTACCGTATCGGTCAGTTGCTGAGCGTCAGCCAGATCATCTTTGATGAGTAAGACGTGACTGATGTCAGCAAGGTCACTTTCAATCAATACGGTAAGCTGCGCTTTGGTTAAGCGAGAAAAGCTATGAAAGATTTCTGATAGGAAAAATGCCACTTGCGCGTCGCCTTTAATCACATGCCGCGCGGCTGCTTGATAGGTTTCAGTGATCTGCCAGTTGAGGTCGGTATCGGTCAAATCCACCGCCTCTAGCAATCGCAAGCCGATCAGTTTGACATCGCGATTGTTGGCCATAGCGACGGTAGCCCCTGCTGCCACATCCTCTAGGCTGTTGATATCACTTCCTGCTGCTGCAGCAATGACCATTTCATCCGCTTTGCCAATAGGTCTGGCAATCGCGCGATAGCCTTTTTCACGAATCAATGTGGTGGCATCAAACGGATTGGCATAAATAACGTCGATATTGCCTGCTGCGATAAGCGCTTCTTGCTCAGCATAAGAGCTTGGCATATTTAAATGCATGTGCAAATTTGCCCGCTTTTGCACCAAAGTGTTGAACATGTGCCAGCCAGAAAAACGCTCAGGGGAAAAATCAGGGGCGATTAACATGTTATACGTTTTATCGGTCATGATTTAATCTTCCTCTTTTTGTTTCATGTCAGCATATTGGGCAATCGCCGCTTCAATCTTGCTGCGTGAGGGTTTACGGCGAACTGAGGTATAGCCAACGGTTTTGCCGTGACGGACATTTGGCACGACAGTGGCGTAGACCCAGTAATGGCTGCCATCTTTGCATAGGTTTTTGACATAACCGTGCCACTTTTGCCCCGACTCAGCCGTCTGCCAGAGGTCAACATAGGCCGCTTTTGGCATGTCAGGATGGCGTAAAATGTAGTGTTGTTTGCCGATAAGCTCGTCGACATCATAGCCACTGATTTCGACAAAGGCATCGTTCACATGGGTGAGAACACCGTCCAAATCGGTACGCGAAACAATCAATTTACCATCAGGGTAGGGCCGTTCAACACCAGAGTCATAAACCGTTCTTGAGGTTCCATCATGATAGGTCAACGTGATTTGCTCAGCAGGCACATCAGGTTTTTTGGCATCAGGAAGTGGAGAACCCATAATAATCTCCTTATTTATCGTTATCATCATTGGTCAGGTGGTGGCTGTCTTTGAGCATGCTACCTACTTATTTATTGCAATATCTGCGCCATACTGCCGAGTCACCAAAGGGTATCAGTATCGGTCGCTATACTCAATCAAATGAGTTTTGCAAGGGCTTGTGATGCGCGTTTAATGTCTAGGAAAATCAAACCAAGCTTGGCATTGGGTTTTGCCATAACGGTCAACACGGCTTCGTCGCCAGATGAGGTCATGATCACGTAGCCTTTTTCACCCTGAATCATGATGCGATCAATACTACCACGAGCAAGCTCATGACCTGCACGATCTCCTAATGATAGCAGTGCCGCTGACATCGCGCCGACACGATCTTCGTCAACCCCCAAAGGCAGTGCCGAGGCAATCATCAAACCATCGTTTGAAATGAGGGCGGACGCTTCTACGTCTGCTGAGGAGCTGTTTAGATCTTCTAGAATCTGCTGAAAGGAATCTGTACGCATATGAATAATCTCTATGACTGATTGTTGAATGGATACAAACCATCTGTTGATAACACTCAAAAATAGTTTTGTGCCAAGAACTTTTATTATAATGCCTTACTAATTATATTGATATCACATTATTAGATTTAAAGCCATTAGTCATCAAATTTAACCATTGAATAAGATTATATTACCTTTCACTCAGATAATTTTATTCATTTTTCATATGAAAGTTTGTTTTATATATCAATAAAAAGGTTTTAAGCGTAAAAATCGACTATCCTGAGTAAAACAGTGGGGTATCTGTTATAAAAGATATCTGTTGAGTCTCTTGGCTAAGCGATGGCTACTCCTTGCGGCGCTATAATAATCAGTCGATAAGCAGGAATGATTGCAAGCGGTCTATGATAAAATCAATCGTTAGTAGCCGTTCGAATTTTTGGGTCATATATGCACCGTTCACATATATAGAAAAAATTGGATATAAATCGATAAATACGTTTAAAATCAATAGATAACAAATATATAAAATCGTTTTTTTGGTTATCTGTTAATAATAAATAGTGAATAATTTTCAATTTAGATTAAATAAATTGATTTTTATTCATAAAGGTAGCGGGTTATGATTATGCCATCATATACCTGGATTCAGGTTGTTCAACACTGAGCTTTATCAATGGAGTCGGTCATGACCACAACTGCGCTATCAACTACTGTGCCAAGCCATATTTTGGGCTATCCACACACTGATACCACCTGCGAAACCACGCTTGCTTTAGAGCCGTATTGGGCTGGTATTACAGACAAGACTGAGACCCAAGTGGCACTACTCGAAGCGTTTAATCGCCGTATCCAAGATCAAATCGATGCAGGATTGGATATCATTACCACAGGTGATTTTGGCCATTATGATGTGCTGTTTAGTCAAGCAGTTGCTTTTGGGGTGCAGCCGCCGCGCTTTCAAGGTAGCGCGGCATTAGATACTTTTGATCGTCAGTTTTATTTTGCCTATGGCCATGATCGTACTGGTCAGTGTCAGGATGCTGCTGCATGGCAAATGGCCAAATGGTTTGATACTGATGGTCACTATCTTGTGCCTGAACTTGAAGCAGATGAGAGCTTTAGCAACACTGACTTTACGCCTATTCTTCAGCAAGTCGCTGATGCTAAGGCAGTTATCACACAAAGTGGGCAAACTGATACAGCACTTAAGGTGGTATTGATTGGTCCTGTGAGTTTCTTATATTTAGCGGTTTCAAAGCATGATGATAAGCTGGCACATTTAGATGCTTTATTGCCTGTTTATGCAGATTTGCTCAATCAACTTGATCAGCAAGGGGTGGAATGGGTACAGATGGATGAGCCGATTCTGTCACTGGATTTAGATGGCTCATGGCAACAAGCATTTGAGCGCGCATATAACGGCTTACAGCAGACGCCGCCGAAGTTAATCGTTGCCAGCTATTTTGGTACATTAGGCAACAACTGCCACACGGTTTGTAACTTGCCTGTCAGCGGTATCCATATTGATATCACACGTCTTGCTCAGCCCAAGCAGTATGTGACGCAGGTGATTGATCATTTGCCCAGTCACAAGTTATTGTCTATCGGTATTGTCGATGGCTATGGCGCCTGTACCGCTGATCATTCGCGCGTACAAGATATCTTATATGAGGCCAACGAGCGTTTGAATATTTATCCTAATCAGTCAGCAGATGGGCGCAACAAACAGCGCTTATGGGTCGGGACAGGCGCGTCACGACTGCATTTGTCCGTTGATTCACAGATGGCGCAAGCAGCGCATACCGTTGTCCAGCAAAAACTGAGCGACGTGGTGATGTGTGCTCATATTGCGGCAGGTACGCGAGAGGTAGCGCATTTGGCAACGAGCAATGAGTTAAGCACAAATGAGCCAGCCATAAACGAAGCAGTCATAAATGAATCAGCCACAAGCACGCTGACTGTACCAAGCGTTGATAGTGCTACTGTGCCAGCCTGAGAGGAGACATAAACCATCTTGAGTAACAGGCTGTGTGGGTACGGTTTGAAGTGATTGATCACGCGATATAAAAAAGCCCCGACGATTTGCTCGGGGCTTTTTAGTGGTTTTTATTGTGCATTGACGGCACCTGTGCGAGTTATTGCCAGCACCCGCCACGCATGATCGCTTGAATCGGGTTGATACCGATCTGATAACACAAGTCGGCGGGGCGGGTAATGTCCCACAGTACCAAGTCAGCAGCACAGCCCGTTTCTATTCTGCCTTGGTGTGTCAGCCCCAGCGCTTCTGCCGCATGTACGGTGGTGCCAGCAAGGGCTTCTTCAGTAGTGAGATAAAACAGTGTACAGCTCATGTTCATCGCCAGTAGCAGTGAGGTGAGAGGCGAGGTGCCGGGGTTGGAGTCGGTCGAGACGGCCATTTTTACTTGATGCTGGCGCAGCGTTGCAATCGGCGGTAACGTAGTATCGCGCAGCGTGTAGTACGCGCCGGGCAGCAGCACGGCGACCGTATTACTGGCGGCCATTTTTGCGATATCATTAGCGGACAAATGCTCTAAGTGATCGCTGGATAGCCCTTGGTATTCTGCAACCAAGGCGCTGCCACCCATGTTTGAGAGTTGCTCGGCATGCAGCTTGACGGGGAGCCCAAGCGCGCGTGCAGTATCAAACACGCGCCGCATTTGCTCGGTGCTAAAGCCGATATTTTCACAAAAGCCATCGACGGCATCGACCAAGCCTTCTGCATGCAGAATCGGCAGCCACGCGCACACTTGCTCAATGTAGTCATCTGATCGCCCTTGATATTCAGGCGGCAAGGCGTGAGCAGCAAGATACGTGGTGCTGATATGGACATTGTATTTTTTGCCCAGTGCTTTGGCCACGCTGAGCATTTTGCGCTCGCTATCAAGGTCTAGGCCGTAGCCTGACTTGATTTCAATGCTGGTCACGCCTTCTTTGAGTAGCGCTACAAGTCTTTTTTCACTTTGC
The DNA here is from genome assembly GCF_054960615.1 of Psychrobacter sp. PSi21. Taxonomy (NCBI): domain Bacteria; kingdom Pseudomonadati; phylum Pseudomonadota; class Gammaproteobacteria; order Moraxellales; family Moraxellaceae; genus Psychrobacter; species Psychrobacter sp. PSi21. Next base: position 12,240 of record NZ_JBHNYR010000006.1, on the reverse strand, counting down.
GTCAGCAGTACATCAAAACTGGCGGCGCGTGTGGCATTGACGGTTGAGAGAATACCGCCGCCTTGTTCGGCGATCGCTTTATAACTGATGCCCTCTAGGCGCGCTTCAAACTCATTGCTGCGATTGCCAGCATAAACCAAATGTGTGTGACAATCGATCAGCCCCGGTGTTATCCAACTGCCATTGGCATCGGTGATTTGTGTGGCTGTATAGTGCGGCAAATACGGCGTCATCTCTGCGGTACTGCCAATCCACGCAATGTGGCCGTCTTTGATCCCAATGGCGGCCTCAAAAAGTTGTCCATAAGGCGTTGCTTGGGCATCCTCTAATGCTTTTGATGCATATAAGTCAAAGCCATACTGCGGTGAGAAAGTAGCCAGATTGGCATTGATAATGACGCGGTCAAAAGCGCGCCTCACATCAAGGCTAGCGGGTGTGCTGGCCTGTGCATCGGGTGTTGGGTGCACGATGTTGCTCGTCATAATAGACTCCTGCTACTGGGTCAGTAGGTGCTGTTCAGTGATGGTGGCAAGTAGGCGCGCGGCCACTTTGACACTGCGCTGGTCGATATCAAAGTTGGGGTTGATCTCGGCGATATCGGCGATCTTGACTTTACCAGTCGCCATAATGTGCTTGATGCTGCGTTCAACCAGTGGCAAAGCGATGCCATGAGCGGCTGGGGCGCTGACACCTGGGACGATCGCCGCTGGAAAGCAGTCCATATCAATGGTGACATACACCACATCGACTGCATTGATAAAGTCATCTAACCGCGCTGATAGGTCTTCCCATGGCAACTGCTCGCAGTCTTCATCACTGATAACGGTTACGCCCAGCTCAGCGGCGCGGTCAAAGAGGGCGGCAGTGTTAGAAAAACGGCTGGCCCCAATACAGCAGTAATGAAAAGGCTGATCGTTGGCCGCTACATGCTCGGCGATTTGTCGAAATGGCGTACCTGAGGTGGCTACGGGCGCTTGACGTACATCAAGGTGCGCATCAAAGTTAATCACGCCAATCGTTGGCAACGTGGTGTCTGTATTTTTATCAGTCTGAAACGCCTGCCATAATCCCAAAAAACTGCCATAGGCAATCGCATGACCGCCGCCCAGTCCAATGGCAAGACCGCCTTGGTTTACAACCGCTGTGATGGCATCGGCATACTGCTGCTGCGCTTGCTCAAGCACATCATCTGCCAGCTGATCGCCATCAACACATGCAATATCTCCAGCATCGCCTAACAAATGGCTTAAGCGGTCATCATGGTCTTCATAACGGCGTTGTAGCGCCCCTGTGATGGGCAGTTTGGCAAATGCTTGGCGTAGCAAAGGTGGTGCCGCGCGAGCACCCACGCGGCCTTGGTTGCGCCGCACCCCTTGATCGCAAGCAAACCCCACCAGTCCAACGGCCTGCTTGTCGTAAGGCTGCGCTATTTGATACCAGTAGCGAGCGCGGTCAGTCTCAAACGGCTCGGCACGTCCTGTCCAAAGGGTGGTGTCCGCTGGCATGTGATGTACGGTGGTCGTCATTACAAAGCTCCTTATCAACGGCGATGACACGAGTAGACAAGACTGGCTACTCGTGCCTGAATGGTTATCAAACGATCTGAGCTCAATGGGGACGCATCACTCTGCGTGGTACCAGTCAGCACGCAGTTCTTGCCAATGCTGGGTGAGCGTACCGTCCATAATCAGCTGCTTGGCGGCTTCGATATCAGGGGCGAGGTAGCGGTCTTTGTCATAAAAGCTGACTTGTTCGCGTAAGTACTGATGGGCGGCCTGTAGCTTTTCAGAGGTTTCAAGCTCACGATGGAAATCGATACCTTGCCCTGCGGCAAGCAGCTCAATACCAATGATGGTGGCCGTGTTGTGTGCCATCTCATGAAGGCGGCGCGCGCAGTATGTCGCCATTGATACATGGTCTTCTTGGTTTGCTGAGGTGGGGATGCTGTCCACACTGCCAGGGTGAGCGATAGATTTGTTTTCTGAGGCGAGTGCAGCAGCAGTCACATGCGCAATCATAAAGCCTGAGTTAACCCCAGCATTTTCGACCAAGAATGGCGGCAGACCCCCAGACAATGTGGCATCGATCAGCAAGGCCACACGGCGCTCAGACATTGAGCCAATCTCTGCAATCGCCAAGGCCAAAGTGTCGGCAGCAAAGGCGACAGGCTCGGCGTGGAAGTTGCCGCCTGAGATGGCAACAGGGCCATCTTCGTTGTTAAAAATGAGCGGGTTATCGGTTACGGCATTGGCCTCGATCAACAAGGTTTTGCCTGCTTGATTGATGATATCAAGGCACGCACCCATCACCTGCGGCTGACAGCGTAAGCAGTAAGGGTCTTGGACGCGGTCGTCTTGCTCGCCTTGGTGTGAGGCGCGGATTTGGCTGCCTTCGATCAGATGACGATGGGCTTGGGCGATCTGAATCTGACCATGATGACCGCGCACTTCATGGATACGCGCATCAAATGGGGCATCTGAGCCTTTTGCCGCATCAATCGAGAGTGAGCCGACGATGGTGGCGGATTCTAGCAAATCACGCGCTAAGAAATAGCCGCGTAGTGCTAGAGCGGTCGAGACTTGGGTGCCATTAATCAAGGCCAGACCTTCTTTTGCCGCAAGGGTGATCGGCTCTAAATCGTGAGCGGCAAGGGCCTTGGCAGCCTCTACCCGCTCACCATTCACATACACGTCGCCTTCACCCATCAGGGCAAGGGTCATGTGTGAGAGCGGCGCAAGGTCACCTGACGCGCCCACTGATCCCTTGGCTGGAATATTAGGGATGATGTTGTGATTGATCAGAGCCAACAAGCCATCAATGACCAAGCGGCGTACACCTGAGACACCTTGGGCAAGGCTGGCCACTTTCATCACCATGATGAGGCGTACCACACCATCAGGCAGGCGCTCGCCTGTACCGACAGAATGCGAGATGATGAGGTTGCGCTGGAGCAGCTCAAGCTGGTCATCACTGATACGGGTTTTGGCCAGCAAACCAAAGCCTGTGTTGATACCATAAGCGCTTTTGTCACGCTCGATGATGGTTTTGACATTGTTGTGTGAGGCGTCAATATCAGCGTAGGCGCTGGCGGGTAGCGTTACGTGGACTGTGTGATCATAAATACTACGCAGCTGAGCAAAGCTTAATTGGCGCGGTATCAGATCAAAGGTAGTGCTCTGAGTGTTGGTGCGGTGTGAGGTGGTCATGACCAAATTCCTATTGTTAATATGGGCTATTGATGTTTTTCAGCGTCATCATAAAGCAATAAAGGGGATAATCAGTTGTGTATTATTCATAACAATGCTGTATTTAAGCTATGTTTACTGTACTTTTATCCAGCGAAAATGGCAGCAGCAGTACGCCATGCCATTTGATAATTTACAGGGTTAATATGTCAGCCGATCCAGTTGAAGTGCAGTGCCAACTGGCCAAATGCGCCCGCCAGCAAAATACTAAGTACCACGCGCTGCAACCAAATGATCATCATCTTGCCAACTGATAGCGGTATTTTTGTCGCCAACACGCAGGGGATCATGGCGGAGAAAAACAGTACGCTGCTGATGGAAATCACGCCTGCCACGTAGCGTACCAAAATATCCGCATCACTCAGTAGCAGTGCAGGCAAAAACATCTCAGCCAAGCCAGCTGACATGCCTTTGGCAGCCGCTAACGGCTCAGGCAAACCGCTGACCCATGTAAAGGGGTAGAGCAGTAGACCCAGCGCATCAAACACAGGCGTATATTTTGCCAGTATCAGCCCTGTTAATCCCACGGCGATGATGGAGGGCACGATAGCGGCAGCCATGGTCAGGCCATCTCTAAAATTTGACCACAAGATATGTTTTAAATCTGTGGCGCGGCGTGAGGTCGCCAGCCCCAAATCCAACGCCGCAGCCAGCCGTTTGCCGCGCTGATGATCCAGCGCTGGGCGCTCAGCATGGTTATCAAATTGGCTGATCGGTGGAATACGCGCCGTAATGGCGGTGACGATAAAGGTAATCACCAGCGTCGACCAAAAAAACAGATTCCAAAAGGCCATCAACTCTAATGTTTTGGCCACAATCACCATAAACGCCGCCGATACGGTCGAAAACCCAGTGGCGATAATCACCGCTTCACGCGCTGAATATTGCTTTTGCAGATAGACGCGATTGGTAATCAGCAGGCCAATAGAATAGCTACCGACAAAGGAAGCCACCGCATCAATCGCTGAAGACCCAGGCGTTTTCCAAATCGGCTTCATGATAGGCTGCATCAGTACGCCAAACATCTCAAGTAGGCCAAAGCCGACCAAAAAGGCCAAAATCAACGCACCCAGCGGGACGATCATACCCACAGGGAGCGCCAACTTTTCAAACAGAAACGGCAGCATATCCGCTTCCATCATAAAGGCGGGCGCGGTGCCTGTCAGATATAAAATCGCCAGCGCTAACCCCAGAACTTTAAACACCGTCAATACCATCGAGGTGATGTTGTCGCGCCATGAGCCATCAAAAAAGGGCTTGCCCACGCCATAGAGCATGAGCAGCATCAGCAAAATAACCGCTAATGTATGCTGCTGTTTGACCAAATAGGTTGCGCCGTGGTCAAACAAAATGGTGCTCTTGTCACCAATGGTAAAGGGCACAAAAAACATTACCAGACCGATGGTGCTAAACACAATCAACTGAATCAGCCCCCGCGTCTTCGACAGTAACGGTGTATCAGTCTCAGCGTTACCGCCCGCCTCACTGGTCAACGTGTCGTTGGTATCGCTCATCTTATCCTCCTTGATCGTTACGGATACCGCAATGAGTGCGTCTGCTGGCAGTCATTGCGGCCTGTCCTTACCGTCTGGCTGTGCGCTTAATACTGACCCTTGATGATGCGATGCTTGCGAGCTGATCGGTGACCGCTGGGCGGTGGCATATGCGGCGGTAATGTGGCATTCATATGACAATGGCTCAATGGCTATTTGATCATTGGTAGATTGAGGCCATAATCTTTGGCGGTCTTAATCGCCAGCTCGTAACCTGCATCGGCGTGACGCATGACGCCTGAGCCGCAGTCATTGACCAGTACTCGCGACAAGCGTTTGGCGGCCGCATCTGTACCGTCGGCAACGATGACCATGCCTGAATGCTGCGAGTAACCCATGCCGACGCCTCCGCCGTGATGCAGTGAGACCCACGTTGCACCGCCTGCGACATTGAGCATACCGTTTAGTAGCGCCCAATCTGAGACCGCATCCGAGCCATCTTGCATGCTTTCAGTTTCGCGGTTGGGACTGGCAACAGAGCCAGTATCTAGGTGATCACGACCAATGACGATCGGCCCTTTAAGCTCGCCATTTTTGACCATTTCATTAAAGGCGAGACCTGCTTTGTCGCGCTCACCAAGACCTAACCAGCAGATACGGGCAGGCAAGCCTTGGAACTGAATACGGTCTTTTGCCATATCGAGCCAGCGATGGACGTGGGTGTTTTCTGGGAACAGCTCTTTGATTTTTTGATCGGTCTTGTAGATGTCTTCTGGATCGCCTGAGAGCGCCACCCAGCGGAATGGGCCTTTACCTTGGCAAAACAATGGGCGGATATAGGCGGGTACAAAACCTGGAAAATTAAAGGCATCTTTCACCCCTTCATCAAAGGCCACCTGACGGATGTTGTTGCCGTAATCGGTCGCTGGGATGTCCATCGCTTGCAGATCCAAGATTGCTTGGACGTGTACCGCACAAGAGGCGGCGGCGGCTTTGGTTAGCGCGGCATGTTGCTCTGGGTCTTCTTGCGCGGCTTTCCATTCCTCTACCGTCCAGCCGCTTGGTAGGTAGCCATTGATCAAATCATGCGCTGAGGTTTGGTCGGTGACCAAGTCAGGTTTGATCTCACCTGCACGCGCGCGCTTGACCATCTCAGGCAAGATATCGGCGGCATTACCGAGTAGGGCGATTGAGACCGCTTCGCCAGCTTTGGTATGTTGTTTGATTAACTCATAGGCGTGGTCAAGATCATCAGCTTGTTTATCGACATAGCCTGTACGCAAGCGGAAATCGATGCTGGACTGCTGACATTCGATGTTCAATGACGTTGCGCCTGCAAAAGTGGCTGCTAGTGGCTGCGCGCCGCCCATGCCGCCTAGACCTGCGGTTAATATCCAACGACCTTCCCAGCTGCCGTCATAATGCTGATTGCCTGCTTCGGCAAAGGTCTCATAAGTGCCTTGGACGATGCCTTGGGTGCCGATATAGATCCAGCTTCCGGCGGTCATCTGACCATACATAAATAAGTCTTTACGATCGAGCTCGTTAAAGTGTTCCCACGTTGCCCAGCGGGGTACTAGGTTTGAGTTGGCGATCAATACACGCGGTGCGTTTTCATGCGTTTGGAAGACGCCGACGGGTTTACCAGATTGCACCAGCAATGTCTCGTCATCTTCTAATGTTGTCAGTGACTCTAGGATTTGGTCATAACTTTCCCAGTTACGCGCAGCGCGGCCAATACCACCGTAGACCACGAGGCTTTTTGGGTTTTCGGCGACATCAGGATGTAGGTTGTTTTGTAGCATGCGATAGGGCGCTTCGGTCAACCAGCTCTTGCAGTGCAAGGTGCTACCAGTAGGCGCGGCGATATTGCGCGATTCATCACGGCGGGTATAAGTGGCGGTCTGTTTGGTCATCATCATTCCTTAATGGGATTTGGTAAACAAATGAGGTAGCAAGTGGGGCTACATGAGCCATGTCTCTATTTGTATATACAAATTATCAAGAATGTATCGGGGTTGCAAGTATTTTTTTATGGCTGTGCCGTTTTTGGCATGGTCTATTGCCCAAATAGTATAAGGTTGGGGCATTTGAGCGTGAGATAAGCATGTTATGATAAGGGGATTTTTCGACCACAGACAGCCATGACGATGACCAAAATGAAAACGAAAACCATTCCTGCATACTTGCGTATCAAAAACGCCATATTGGACAACATACATCAGGGCAAATGGGTTGCTGGGGCAGCAATTTCGACTGAGCTGGCGCTGGCTGAGGAGTTTGGTGTCTCAAGGATGACGGTAAACCGCGCGCTCAAAGAGCTGAGTGAGGAGCGGGTATTGGAGCGGCGCCAAGGCTCAGGCACTTTTGTGGCACAGCAGCAGTTCAATCATACGTTTGTCGAGGTGCGCAACATCGCCGAAGACCTCAAATCGGCCAATCGCAATTATCAGGCCAGAGTTATCCATAAGCGCGCCATCAGCATGGACATGCTTGATGAGCAAATGCGCCGCAAATTTGACATTGCCCCATCAAGCACGGCAAACAATAGCGCCGAAAGTGATGATGACGCGCCAGTGTTATATGAGGTCAAAATCATCCATATCGCTGACGGTGAGCCGATTCAGTTTGAAGAGCGCTGGGTCGATGCCAAAAAAGTCCCACATTTTATCGACCAAGATTTCACCATGGTCAACACCAGTGATTATCTGGTTGCCAAAATCCCGCTAGAGAGTGGCAGCTATACCATACGGGCCCTCGCGGCGCCCGTCGATGTGGCAGAAGCACTGCAAATCACGCCGCAGTCGCCGACCTTGGTTTTGAGTCGCCAAACCTACTCAGCAGGTCGTGCGTTGACGTTTGTTAAGATGTGGCATGCGGGCGATCGTTATCAGTTTTCAGGCGAGCTATAGCCCAGTATGTTCTTTTGCTGGATGATGTTCACGGTTTAGCTACGTTATCAGTGCCGCAATCGCGGTATTATAGCCGCCTCTTGGTGCTATTGATTTTGACAGAGCTATTGAAAAATAAGCCTATTGTCCTCAAATCGTGCAACCAAATATATATAAACCTTCATTTTTTGATGGTGATGGATACCTCGCTTATCGGGCGCGGTATAATCATTGCTGTTTTTATACCCCGATCTTCCTACTCAAGCACCGTATTGGCTGCTCGTGGCGGGACGCGCGGTATGCTCACTCTTTCACATAAGGACACCTTATGAAACGTCGCAGTTTGTTAACCTTAATCGCCAGCACTATCTTACTGGCCGCTTGTAGCCAGTCGGAACCCACAGATACCACTGCTGCTGCCACTGACGGTAGCTCAGAGTTGTTACAGCGTATCAACAATGGCGGCACCATCAATGTCGGTACAGAAGGCACTTACCCGCCGTTTACCTATCATGACGAAAGCGGCAAATTGACCGGCTATGATGTGGAAGTCACGCGCGCGGTGGCAGACAAGCTTGGCGTCGATGTTGATTTTAAAGAAACCCAATGGGACGCGATGCTGGCAGGTTTGGACTCAGAGCGCTTTGATATGGTCGCCAACCAAGTCAGCCTCACCACCCCTGAGCGTAAAGCCAAATATGACAAAGCCACTGCGTATAGCTGGTCAGGTGCCGTGGTATTGGCCAAAAATGAGGACAACCGTTACAGCTCATGGGAAGCGTTAAAAGGCCTACGTTCAGCGCAGTCACTCAGCAGTAACTATGGTGAGTTGGCAGAAAAATATGGTGCAGAGGTTGTCGCTGTCGACGGTATGGCGCAGGCGGTACAGTTGGTCAAGCAAGACCGTGCTGACTTCACCATGAACGATCAGTTGGCCGTGCTTGACTATCTACAAAAGACCCCAAACAGCGGCCTTGAGATCAAATTAAAAGCGCCTGCGAGTGAAAAAACAGGCTCAGGTATCGTCTTCCGTAAAGGCGATGACGACGTGGTTGCTAAAGTAAATGAAGCTATGGCTGAGTTACAAGCGGATGGTACACTCACCAAGCTGAGTGAAGAGTTCTTTGGGTCTGATATAAGCCAACAAAACTAATGACGTGGTTTACTGATTTATTGGCGATACTGCCATTTATGACCCCCGAGCGCGCCCAAATCGTCATCACGTCGTTTTGGCCGATGCTCAAAGGTGGTATTTACTACTCAATACCACTGGCGCTGATATCGTTTGCGATCGGGATGTGCATTGCGCTGTGTGTGGCATTGATTCGTATTGTGCCACGGGCAGGCATTTGGCATGAGATTCTCTACCGCTTAGCTCGCGTGTACGTGTCTGCCATTCGCGGCACACCAATGCTGGTACAGCTGTTTATCATCTTCTACGGTCTGCCCAGCGTTGGCGTCAAGCTTGATCCGTTTCCGTCAGCGATTATTGCCTTTTCGCTCAATATCGGCGCGTATGCTTCAGAGACAGTACGCGCCTCGATTTTGTCGATACCAAAGGGCCAGTGGGAAGCGGGTACCACAGTGGGCATGACCTATTTGCAAACATTTCGTCATGTCATTTTGCCGCAGGCACTGCGCGTGTCGGTACCGCCACTGTCCAACACCTTTATTGGCTTGGTCAAAGAGACCTCGCTTGCCTCACTGGTATTGGTCACCGAGCTGTTTAAACAAGCGCAGATCATCACCGCACGTAACTATGAGTTTATGCTGGTATATACCGAAGCGGCGATTATTTACTGGGCGATTTGTCTGTTCTTAAGCTTTTTGCAAGGTAAACTTGAACACAGGCTCGATCGTTACGTGGCAAAATAAGCGATACGCCGCAATCGCATCACAATAGGAATGGCTATGATCCAAATCAAAAATATTCATAAAGCCTTTGGCAGCAATCAGGTACTAAAAGGTATTGATTTGACGATCAATAAAGGCAATGTGGTGGTGATACTGGGGCCGTCAGGCTCAGGTAAAACCACCTTTTTGCGCTGCTTAAATGCCCTTGAGATTCCTGATCAAGGGGTGATTGCTTTTGATGACAACAGCTTGAGTGTTGATTTTGGCAGTAAACCCAGCAAAAAAGAGCTGCTGGCATTGCAGCGTAAGTCAGGCATGGTCTTTCAGTCGTATAACTTGTTCCCGCACAAAACCGCGATTGAAAATCTGATGCTCGGCCCGACAGTGGTACAAGGTAAAAACAAGTTTGAAATGCGTAAAGATGCGTTGGTGCTGCTTGAAAAAGTAGGACTGGCAGACAAAGCGGAGCTGTATCCGTTTCAGCTCTCTGGTGGTCAGCAGCAGCGTATCGGTATTGCCCGCGCGCTGGCGATCGAGCCTGATTTGCTGTTATTTGATGAACCAACGTCCGCGCTTGATCCTGAGCTGGTACAAGATGTACTGGCGACCATGAAGCAGCTGGCCTCTGAAGGCTGGACGATGGTGGTGGTCACGCACGAGATTAACTTTGCTCGTGATGTGGCAGACCACGTGGTCTTGATCGAAGATGGTCATGTCGTCGAAGAGGGCAGCGCCAAGCAGCTGTTTGAAGACTCCGAGCACCCACGTACGCAAGCGTTTTTACAACGTATTAGTGAATAGTGATACTCAGATTAACGCTATTGATTGAGCGTTCACAGTATGAATAAAAAAAGCCCCAATCATGTGGTCATGGTTGGGGCTTTTTTTATTTAGATTTGGCCATCGTACAATATCAAACAGTCAAACTAGACCGTTTACCGTCTTTTAAGCCAACGAGGGACGCGCGTGGTTGTGCCATTAACCACTGCATTTAACAACGCCGCCAGCAAAATCAGCGTCACGCCCAGATATTGAATCCAAGACAGAGCTTGATGTAGCAGTATCATTGCCAGCGCAATCGCCGTCAACGGCTCAAAAATCGTAAAAACAGAAGCACGAGAGGCGGGCAGCTTCTCTAATGCTTTCATATAAAGGCCAAAGGGAACGACCGTACCCAAGAGCGACAGCCCTAACACATAACCCCAAGTTGATAATGGCAAGGTGAATAGCTGCGCGTACGTCTGGTACGTCTCAGGCAGTAGCAGCAGTCCGCACGCACTGATGACCACAGAAGTAAAAAACACCAATGGGGCAGGGTGTGCGTAATGCATCGCACGCTTACCGAGCACGCCGTATAAGGAATAACACATCCCTGCCGCCAAGCCAAGCAAAATGCCCCAATTGACTTGTGCCTGCTCGCCCAGCATCGTCAAACCAACCCCGAAAACCGCCATGAATGCCAGCGCGATAGATTTGCGCGTGATGGACTCGCTCAGTAAAAACCTTGAAAACAGCAAGCTAAACACAGGCGCGGTATACAGCAGCGCCACCGCAGGACCAGCGCCAACGTAACTGACGGCAAAAAAGTAGCACACCGACATCCCCAGCACGCCGATCAAAGACTGCATTGCCAGTCCAAGCCACTGCTTGGCTTGCAATTTGACCAGCTGTGGCCATAGGGTTGGTAACATGGCTAAGATAATCACTGCCGCCGTCACGATGCGTAATATCGTCACCTGCCACCCACTAAAGCCGATTTGATTGAGGTAGGTCGAGAATATCCCAAGCGTCCCCCAGCAGACCGCCGCGGTGATGATTTGAATGATGCCGATCCATGACTGATGCGCGGGTATCACCGCTGTGCTCTCGAGGTTTGCCATACTGGTTTCTTCTTGCGATCTAAATGATATTTGGCGTTGTCAGAGTGGCCGTGACGCAAGCGCGTCCAGTCATACTGCAATAAGAAAAGACAACCTGATTAAAGGCTGTCTTTTGTTGGTTATTTTAGTCTATCATTAAATAGCAATCGGTCGCTACTGGGCAGTGTCTTCAATTTAACTATAATCTTCTTATAATAGCGTGTTGTTAAAATGATGGCGTCCAGTACGTCATCATTTGAGCTGGAAATCATATGAAATATATAGCGATAGGCCTTTTAGTCGTTTTAGCTACTTTTTGCACCGTCATATATTTTATGTTTCATCCAAAATCTGTTGCACATTATTGTGTTGATAACACCTGCATTGACATTGTGATACAGAACAAAATAGGCGTAGGCGGCGGTAGTGACTATGTGACGATTTATAGAAGTAGAAAGTTTACAAGGATGTATTCTCAATACTGGCGACTATGCGCAGTTTCAACTTGAGACGTTGGTGCTCCTCTCTCGTTATACAGTCGATAACAAAATTGTGATTTCAGGCGGTCTACCCACGAATATACAAGGGGATCTCAGCGATATTTTGATATTTGAGGATTTCACGGTCTATAGGGAGGCTGATATGAATGAAATAAACGCATTTGATTTTGTCCGAAAAAACGGTAGAGCTATTTAGTTTAAGGACTCAATAATGAACAAAAATCTTTAAAATAAAAGGACATCGATAGATGAGGCTATGCAAAACGTATGAAATAGATAAAGACTTTTATTCCTACTCAATTCAAAGCATTATCTAAGCTATCTGGTTAGATCAAATACTGATCATTCAGTTGAAATAGATAAGGAGTTCTATTATGCAATTTACCTATCCTGGATAC